>JBDNIX010000235.1:0-2839 GCA_041688045.1 Nitriliruptoraceae bacterium | reverse complement strand
GAGATTCCCGAGGACGTCGACATCGTCGCCGAGGTCCCGATGATCCTCAACGATGCCGGCACGATCGGTCTGTCACTCAACGGCAAGTCGTTCCCCGCGACCGCCCCGATCGTTGTCGAGGAGGGCGACTGGTTCGTCATCCACTACTACAACGAGGGCCTGGGCATCCACCCGATGCACCTGCACCAGATGCCGCAGTTGGTGTTTGCCAAGGACGGGTTCCCGTTGGACGCGCCCCAGTGGGAGGACACGGTCAACGTGGCCCCCGGTGAGCGCTACAGCGTGCTGGTCCAGGCGAGCGATCCCGGGATCTGGGTGTTGCACTGCCACATCCTGACCCACGTCGAACGGGAAACCGGAATGTTCGGCATGGTCACCGCCCTCGTCGTCAACGAACAACAGGAGAGCTAGACGGGTCGGCAATGTGTCGACGCGGCGGGCCCTCCGATCGGAGGGCCCGCCGCGTCTTGGTGGCGGACGGTTGGGGAGAGGCCGTCAGCCACGGGGCAGATGACGTGACCGGGTGGTCACGCCTGCCCGAGTTGGACCTGGATGGTGAAATCCTCACCGTCGCGGATGCCGCGCACCTCGACGGTGTCGCCGGGGGTCAGTTCGCGGACCGTGGCGGCCAGTTCGGACATGCTGCCTACGCGTTCTCCGTCGAGGGAGGTGATGATGTCGCCTGCCTGCAGGCCGGCCTCCGCTGCACCGCTTCCGGGTTCGACGGCCAGGACCAGTGGTCCGGCGTCGGCGTCGATCCCGTAGGCCTCGGCGACCTGCTGGTCGATGTCCCGACCGCTGACGCCCAGGACGGCGCGCTGGACCTCGCCGGTGCGGATGAGCTGATCGGCGACATCGGCCGCGACCGTGGAGGGCACGGCGAACCCCACGCCACCACTGGTTCCCGAGCGGGAGATGATGGCCGTGTTGATGCCGATCACCTGGCCCTGGTCGTTGACGAGTGCGCCTCCGGAGTTGCCGGGGTTGATGGCTGCATCGGTCTGGACCATGCCCATGAGGTTCGCGCCACCGGCCGGGAGCGACCGGTCCAGTGCGCTGACCACTCCGGCGCTGACCGAACCGTCGAGGCCGAACGGGGAGCCGATCGCGACGGCCGTGTCGCCGATGTCGGGTGTGGTCGTGGACAGCGTGGCGGCTGGCAGGCCGTCCGCGTCGACCTGCAGGACTGCCAGGTCGGTGACGGGGTCGGTCCCGACGAGGGCCGCGTCCAGCCGCGATCCGTCCGCGAGTTGCACGGTGATCGATCCGGCGCCTTCGACGACATGGTTGTTGGTGACGAGGTAGCCGTCGGCGTCGATGATCACGGCACTTCCCCGGCCCTGACCTGCGCCGCTGCGCACTTCGACGGCGGCAACCGACGGGCCGACCTGATCGGCCACCTGCGACACGCTGAGACCGTCGGCGGCCGGTGGCGTGGTGGCCTCCTGCGAGGTGCTCTGGGCCGAGTCCTCGCCGCTCTCCGTCGCCACCGGGGTATCCGAGGCCGCGGGTTCGTCCGAGGTGAAGGCGGCGGTGACGGCGCCCCCGGTGGCGCCACCGATGAGCGCGGCGATCACCGCCGTGACGATCAGCGGGAGGCGGCGGCCCTGCGGGGGGCGGTCGGGTCGCGCTGGTGGTGGTCCGGCCGCGGGGGGCGGGCCGACCTGCGGCGGTTCGGCAGACGGTGGCGGGTTCAGAGGGGCCGTTGGTGGTGGCGGGGGTAGCTGGGTGTCGGTCGAGGGATACATGAGTCCTCCGGGTTATCCGTAGCGGTCGAGCCGTACGGTGCCCGGCAACCTTGAGAACTCGCTGAGTGCCCGTTCATCGGGCCGGTCGTGCCCGCTACGCCCGTCCTGCGCCGGCCACGACCTCGGCACGCCGCTCCGGCAGGCGCAGCGTGGCGAGCACGCCACCATCGGGCGCATTCACCACCTCGACGTCGCCGTCATGGGCGTCGGCCACCTGACGCACGATGGCCAGCCCCAGCCCGGAACCGGGGGCTCCCCGCGCATCCGGGGAGCGGTAGAAGCGTTTGAAGACGTGGGGAAGGTCCTGTGGATCGATCCCGGGACCATGATCGCGGACCGACACGTTCCCTGCGGCCGTGGTCACCTCGACAGGCGCGTCGCCGCCGTACTTGAGGGCATTCTCGATCAGGTTGGAGACGGCTCGTTCCAGCCGCTCCGGGTCCCCGACGACCTCGCTGGAGCTCAAGGACAGGCGTATGCGGTCGCGGGCGGGATCGAGTCGGTCCACAATGCGCGCCGTGAGCTCGTCGAGCTGCACGGTTCCGGTCGACCCCACGGGGGTGTCCCCGCGGGCGAGTTCGATGAGGCCGCCGACCATCGCGGCGAACTCGTCGAGTTGGACGACCACGTCCCGGATGAGTTGTCGGCGATCGTCGGGATCCAGCAGGTCCGGTTGGGCCAGGACCTCGATGTTGGTCCGCAGGCTGGTCAGCGGCGTGCGCAACTCATGCGAGGCATCGGCCACCAACTGCTCCTGGGCGGTGCGGGCCTGTTCGATCTGGGCCAGCATGCGGTCGAAGGCATGGGCCAGCCGGCCGATCTCGTCGTCGTCGCGGCCCAGGTGCAGTCTGCGGCTGAGATCCTGGGTGGCGGCCACGTCCTCGGCGAGTCGAGTCAGGTCGCCGACCGGGCGGACGGCTCGCCGGGCGACGATGGCGCCCAGGGCCGCGGCAAGTGCGATTCCCAGCAGTCCGGCGACGATCAATTGCCGACGGAGCGTGCCGAGGACCTCCTCCACTTCCGTCAACGGCCGCGCGAGTTGGACGGCCAGGTCGTTACCGGCCGGCACCGTCAGGATGCGGACCTGTTCG
>JBDNIX010000234.1:0-6672 GCA_041688045.1 Nitriliruptoraceae bacterium | reverse complement strand
GCTCTCAGGCATCGGCGTGTCCGATGCCATCACCCGCGCGGTCGCCGTGCTCGTGATCGCGTGCCCGTGCGCGTTGGGGTTGGCGACGCCGACCGCGATCATGGTCGGGATCGGCAGGGGCGCGTCCCTGGGGGTACTGATCAAGGGCGCGCACGTCTTGGAGGCCACCCGCACCGTCGACACCGTCGTGCTGGACAAGACCGGCACGGTCACCGAGGGCCGTATGGCGCTGGTGCACACCGCCGAACTCGACGGAGTCGACGGCCCCGTCGAGGACCCCGGGGGGCTGCGTGCCGCGGTCGCCGCCGTCGAGGGGACGGGAGCGCGCATCACCGACACCCGCAAGACCACGCCGGGTCTGCGGGGACTCGAGAAGTACGCGGTCCGCTGCGGTGGTGGGGGCAATCACCGATTCGGGCTGCACGACGCGGTGATGCTCAAGGACAACCACCTCGTTGCTGCTGGGTCGATCACGGCTGCGGTGCTGGCCGCCCGCGAGCGGATCGGGCACACGGTCACCATCGAGGTCGAGGTCGACCGGCTGGATCAGGTCGAAGAAGCCGTTGCCGCCGGCGCCGACATCGTGCTGTTGGACAACATGGATCCGGAGACGCTGCATGCCGCAGTCGCCCAGATCGGTGGACGCGCGGTCACCGAGGCGTCCGGCGGCATCACGCTAGAGACGGTCCGGGAGGTGGCCGCTACCGGTGTCCAGGTGGTCTCGCTCGGGTGGTTGACTCACTCCGCGCCGCGGTTGGACGTTGCTCTTGATCTCGATGGCGTCTCCCGGTCCACGTGACGCCCCACGCCCGAACGGCGCGTCGACAACGAGACCAGGCAGGTCCCTTCTCCCTGGCACCCGCATGAAACGTCACATCAGAAGGAGATTTCATTGAGCAGCTCGACCTCGATGACCACGCCGTCCCCGACCGACTTCCTGGGACTGGCCGATCAGCTTGACGACGAAGAGCGCATGGTGCGTGACACCGTGCAGCGGTTCGTCGCGGACCGGGTACTGCCCAACATCAGCGACTGGTACGACCGTGGGGTGTTCCCGCGGGAGTTGGCCACCGAAATGGGGTCGATGGGCCTGCTGGGCATGCACCTGGAGGGGTACGGGTGCGCCGGAGCGTCGGCGACCCAGTACGGGATCGCGTGCCTCGAGATGGAGGCGGGCGACAGTGGATTCCGCAGTTTCGTGTCCGTGCAGGGGTCGCTGGCGATGTTTCCGATCTGGGCGTTCGGAAGCGAGGAGCAGAAGCAACAATGGTTGCCGGGCATGGCGGCGGGCGAGCTGATCGGCTGCTTCGGACTGAGCGAACACGATTCCGGTTCGGATCCCTCCAGCATGATCACGACCGCGCGACGCGACGGCGACGACTGGGTCCTCAACGGCGCGAAGATGTGGATCACCAACGGGGGCATCGCCGACGTGGCGGTCGTGTGGGCGCGGGACACCACCGACGACCGTGTTCGCGGCTTCGTGGTTCCAACGGACACCGACGGGTTCACGACCAACGACGTGAAGCAGAAACTGTCCCTGCGTGCCTCGGTGACCTCCGAGTTGGTGCTCCAGGACGTGCGTCTGCCGGCGGATGCCGTGTTGCCGGGCGTCGATGGGATGCGTGGTCCCCTGTCGTGCCTGAACGAAGCGCGCTACGGTATCCTGTGGGGCGCTGCGGGGGCTGCGCGTGCGTGTTACGAGTCCGCGCTCGACTACTCGCTGAAGCGTCCCCAGTTCGGCCAGCCGATCGCGGGGTTCCAGCTGACCCAGCAGAAGCTCGTTGAGATGATGATCGACGTGAACAAGGCCACCATGCTGGCGTTGCACCTGGGTCGACTCAAGGACGCGGGCAAGCTCACGCCGCACCACGTCAGCTTCGGCAAGCTCGACAACGTCCGGATCGCGCTCGACACCGCCCGCCTGGCGCGTAGCGTCCACGGTGCCAACGGGATCACCGGCGAGTACCCCGTCATGCGCCATGCGGCGAACCTCGAATCGGTCTACACCTACGAAGGCACCAACGAGATCCACACCCTGGTGCTCGGTCAGGCGCTCACCGGCATCGCCGCCTTCCGGTAGGTCTCGGTACGTCCGCCAGAGTGGTCGTTGCGGAAAGGCGACGGGCAGGCGACGGGCAGACGTGAGCCGCTACCGTGGCTGTCATGCATCTCTCCCGTTCCTTCGTCGCCGTCGTGACCATCGGACTGACGCTGCTGGCCGGCCGCTGCGCCGACCGGGTGGACGACGTGACCGAGCCGGTCGAGGAACCCGCGGATGAGGCAGGCGACGAGGCTGGCGAACGTGAGCCGGACGACGAGCCGCCGCCCGGCCCCGACGTCCCGCCGCTCCTGCCCGCCATCGACGGGCTCGACGAAACCGTCGTGACCATTTCGACGTCGTCGGGCCAGGACGTCCGGGTCGACGCCAAGGTCGCCGAGACGTCGTCCGAACGGCAGCGGGGCCTCATGGAGGTACCCGATCTGCCTGACGGCAGCGGGATGCTCTTCGTGTTCGCCAACCAGCGGTCCGGCGGATTCTGGATGTACAACACGCTGGTCCCGCTGGATATCGCCTACGCGGGTCCGGACGGGGAGATCGGTGCCATCCTGGCGATGGATCCGTGCACGAGCACGTCGTCGTCGGACTGCCCGTCCTACGATCCGGATATCGCCTACAGCGCGGCGCTGGAGGTCCCCCAGGGATGGTTCGCCGACCAGGATGTGACCACCGGCGACACCCTGACCTGGGCGCCGCCGGTACCGGCCGGCTGAACCCGCTCGGTCCGCCCGACCGACGCGACGCCCAACATCAACAGGAGAACCGTATGGATGTCGCATTCATCGGCCTCGGCGCGATGGGGGCGCCGATGGCCGCCAACCTCGCCTCCCACCACCTCACCAAGGTCTGGAACCGCACCACCGAGGTGGCCCAGTCCCACCAGCAGGAGCATGGGACGCTTGCCGTCGCCGACGTGGTGGATCTCGCCGACGTCGACGTCGTCTGTTCCTGCCTGCCGACAGACGTCGAGGTCGCCGCGGTGGCTGAAACGCTGGCGCCGTCACTGGCACCGGGCACGCTGTGGATCGACCACACCTCGGGCGATCCGCGTGGGACCCGGGACGTCGCGGCCATGTTGGCCAGCTACG
The DNA here is from genome assembly GCA_041688045.1 of Nitriliruptoraceae bacterium. Lineage (GTDB taxonomy): Bacteria > Actinomycetota > Nitriliruptoria > Nitriliruptorales > Nitriliruptoraceae > CSSed11-175R1. The sequence goes on along the minus strand of JBDNIX010000234.1, from coordinate 3,522 downwards.
ACGTGCACTACCTCGATGCGCCCGTGTCGGGGGGCACGGACGGTGCCGCCGCGGGGACCCTGACCGCCATGGTCGGTGGCGAGGACACGGTCGTTGCGCGGGCGCGTCCGGTGATGGAGTGCGTCGCCACCACGATCGTCCATGTCGGTCCGGTCGGTGCGGGCATGTCGGTGAAATCCGTCAGCAACGCCCTGCTCGCAACGAGCCTGTGGGCTGCGGCGGAGGGACTGGCGGCTCTGACCAAGGCCGGAGTGCCGGCTTCGACGGCGCTCGAGGTCATCAACGGATCCAACAGTCGGTCGTTCGCCACGCAGACGCTCCTGACGGAGCGGGCCGTGACGCGTGAGTTCCCGCTGACGTTCACCCTGTCGCTGTTGGCCAAGGACGTGCGCCTGGCACAGGCCGTGCTGAAGGACGCCGGTGTTGACGGACCGATTCTCGGCATGGTGGATCGCCTCACGACCGAGGCGTCTGCGACGTTGGGTCCCAACGCCGACCACGTCGAGTTGGTGCGCATGGTGGAGGCAGCTGCGGGCGTGGAACTGCGGTAGTCCGGTCCGGTGTTGTCGCCGTTGCCCCGCGGTCAACCGGCGACGAGGTAGGCCAGAGGCACGGCGACGATAGCCAGGGCGGTCGCGGCCGCCAGCCCGACCAGCACCGGGCGCGGACCGACCGTCGTGAGCTCCGCGACCCGCGTCTTGAGCCCGACGCCGGCGATCGCCACGGTGATGGCGATCCCCGAGATGGTGCCCAGCACGTCCGCGACCTCATCGCTGATCAGGCCGGCGCTGCGCACGCCCGCCAGGACGATGAAGGCGATCACGAAACCCGGAACCGCGGAGCGTGCCGTCGTGAGCAACCGTGCACCGCTGAACGCGGTCTGCCGTGTGGATCCGTCGCCGTCGGCCCCGTCCGGACCCGTGGTCGAGACCGCGGCCTTGCGGCGTCGGCCCATCCAGACGGTGAGTGCAATCAGGATCGGACCCATCAGCGCATTGCGCACGAGCTTGACGACCGTGGCGTGCTCCAACGCCCGTTCCGAATATGCGGCACCGGCAGCCACGACCTGGCTGGTGTCGTTGATCGCCAGACCCGCCCACACCCCGAAGACCTCGTCGGGCATGGCAACGGCACGTCCGATCAGCGGGAAGACCACCAGCGCGATGGTGCCGAAGATCGTGATCGTGGCCACGGCATAGCTCACCTGGCGGTCCTCGGCCTCGATGATCGGTGAGGCCGCCACGATCGCGGAGTTGCCGCAGACGGCGGTGCCCGTGCCCAGCAGGATCCCCAACTCCGGGCTGATCCCCGCCATGCGACCGACCAGGGCGACCGTGAGGAAAGCGGTCGTCATGGTGGCAACGACCACGAGCAGGCTCGGACCGCCGATCGCTGCCACGTCCTGCAGGGTCAGGCGGGCGCCGAGCAGTGCCACGCCGACCCGGAGGATGCGTTTGGCCGCCAGGTCGACACCGGGTCCGAAGACGGTCGGCACCGGTCGGACGTTGGCGATCGCCAGGCCGACAAGCAGTGCCACCAGCACCGCGCTGACGACGGCCGGGGTTGCGTCGCCGACCAGGATCGCGACGACGGCGATGACGGCCGTTAGCGCGAGGCCCGGGAGCGCACGGGTGACGAGCGAGTCAGAGATGGATGACTCCTTGGTCGCCAGGGCCCGGGCCCTGGCGCCTCGCCGTCCTGAACGGCGGGATGACCGACGGCAGACCGGGAGCGTAGTCCCGCGGGCCGCGGTGCACGGTCAAGGTCAGGTGAGCGGTAGCCGAAACATCGAGGGTGGATCGGGCCCGGGCTGGACCGGGACATCCACGGGGGACGGGCATGATCAGACCGCGAACGAGTCGTTGGCTGCGCGTCGCCGGGCTGTTGCTGTGTGTCCCGGCGCTGATCGTCGTGTCCATGGGCACGATCCGTCTCGAGACGATCGACGGCTTCCCGTGGGCTGGCGCCATCGTCGTCCTGGCGCTCCATGCGCTCGCCCGCCGCTATCCCCTGCGGCTCGTCGCCCGGGATCGGACGGCGGAGTTCACGACCGCCCCGCTGTTCGCTTTCGCGCTCCTGCTCACCGAGCCCTCATCCCTTGCCGTGCTGGGTCTGGCGGCCACAGCAGCTCTGGTGCCGCCACGGGACGTCGCACCACCTCGATGGATCCGTCCGGTCATCGAGGTGTCGCGCACCCTGCTGGTCTATGGCGTGGGTGCCTGGGCCCTGGCAGCCCTGCCGGTGGGATTGCCCTCGCCCCTGTCGTCACTGGTCGCCACCGACGGATCGTGGCAGTTGCTGCTCGTCGTGGTGCCGGCCGGGGTGTTGGCCTATGCGGTCGACCTCTGTGTCGGGATCGGGCTCGCCGCTATCGAGCACGGCACGCCGCCGTTCGCGGTCTGGCGCCAGGATCGGGCGCGCTATGACGCGCTCGTGTACCTGCTGCTGGTGGGTCTCTCCCCGGCGGTGGTCGTGATCAGCAACCACAGCCTGTTGCTCGGACCGCTGGTGTTGTTCGTCGTCGTGGGCCTGTATCGATCATCACGGCTGGTCGCTCTCGAGCAGCACGCAGCGCTGCACGACGGACTCACCGGGCTTGCCAACCGGCGCCATCTGGACGAACGCCTGGAGACGCTGCTGCGGGCCGACCGTCACCAGGATCCGTTCGCGCTGATGATCATGGACCTGAACCGATTCAAGGAGGTCAACGACCAACTCGGTCATCAGGTCGGTGACCGCCTGCTCCAGGAAGTCGGTCGACGGTTGGCCGCCATCGAAGGCATCGACCTGGCAACACGGATCGGTGGGGACGAGTTCGCCTTCATCATCCGGCATACGGTCGATGCCGACGAACTGCTCCAGGTCGCCGAGACCATGGTGCAGGAGGTGGCTGTCCCCTACGTCATCAACGACATCCGGATGGCCATCGGCGCCAGCATCGGCGTGGCGAACTATCCCCATCACGGTACGGACACGAGCACGCTGCTCCGTCGCGCCGACACGGCGATGTACGCCGCCAAGCGCAGTGGCGTCGCGGTCGGTTTCTCGGCCAGTGATCAGACCCGGTCGCCCGGTCGCCTGTCGTTGGTCGGCCAATTGGAAGAGGCGATGCGATCCGACGAGTTGGCGCTCGACTTCCAACCGCAGGTGACGCTGTCTACTGGTGAGGTCGCCGGGTTGGAGTCGCTGCTGCGATGGAATCATCCGCTCCACGGGCTGATCCTGCCGGATGCGTTCGTTGCCACGGTCGAGCACACCGAGCTGATCGGGACGATGACCCGCCATGTACTCGGCCTGGCGTTGCAGGAGGCGGCACGGTGGAAACTGGCGAACCAGCCGGTTCCTGTGGCCGTCAACATCTCGACCCGGGACCTGCAGGACAAGCACCTGGCCCGCGATGTCGAGAGCCAACTCACCGCGAATGGGCTGCTCCCGCAGGACCTCGTGTTGGAGATCACCGAAACGGCGTTGCAGGTCGACCCGGACCGGGCTGGCCAGGTGCTCGGCGAGCTACGGGAGCTT
>JBDNIX010000233.1:0-8750 GCA_041688045.1 Nitriliruptoraceae bacterium | reverse complement strand
TCTGTGGATGAGTTGGGTGATCCTGCTGGACTGGAACGCCAGCACCGTGCTGATCGCGATGAGTGCCAGCACGATGCCGGCGAGCAGCAGGCCGATCGCGGTCTCGCGGAGCGGTCCGAGCCAGGTGGTCCAGATCGCGAAAGAAGCCGGGTCAGCCGCGCGGGAAGCGACGACCGCGTAGAGGGCGAACTGGGTGATGGCAAGCATCATCCCGGGGGCCATCAGGACGAGGAACGCCGTCGCGGCGATCGGCATCCGCAGCGTGCTGGTGGAAACGCAGAGCGACGACTGGATCTTGCCCCCGGCCTTGCGCAGGCTCACCAGGAGGGTGCCGGGCAAGAACGACACGCCCGAGAGCAGCCAGCCCTCGCCGAGGAACAGCGTCCCTTGGGACCATGCCCAAAGCTGCCTGGAGCTGACGCTGCCGGCCTCCGCTCCCGCGCCGACGAGTCCAACGGCCAGAGCCATCGCCTCCCCATCAGCACCATGGGGATCCAAGCAACCGTGGCCACCCGGTGGATCGACATCGGTGGCGGCGGCGCGGCGGAGACGGTGGCCTGAACTTGGTCGGTCCTCAGAGGGCCGAGAGGTTCGGGGACCGCGACCCCGGCACGGTCGCGCAGCTGGGGAGCGCGAACGCGACGGCTTTCGCCCGGTACCAGAGGCGGCCCACGATGCCCATCAGCATGCGTCGGCAGATCTCGGGACGAGTCTCGAGCAGGGCCCAGAACGTCGTGACGTCGAGCTCGACGGTGAGTGCACGGGCACCGAACGGCGGCGCCATGTGGCACAGGAACGGGATGTCACCGAAGACGTCGCCGGGGTGGAGCACCCGGAGGACCATCCGTCGGGCCCCTCGACGGCGGGTCAGTTCGACATCTCCATGCATGATGATCCCGACCGCGGTGATCGGCGCCGCCTCGCTCATCAGGGCAGTTGCGGCCCGCACTTCACGCATACCGCGAGTGCGGCCAGCTCGCCCATCTCGAACGGTGCGAACGGCGACAGCTCACCGCGGCCGACGCAGCGTGCGAGCTACGCCGAGTCCTGTAGCGGCGTATGCAAGACCGACCTTTAGATGTCCAGGTGTCGTTCGCCACGTTGATGGGACCAGGCGGTTGCCACGGGCATGGGACCACCTCGGGTGGTTTGCCGGTCGTAGTGCGAGCATCATGAGCAGCATGATGGTTGTCAACGACGTGCCTCCTTCCCGGTCGTTCCCGGGTCGGTGAGGGTGGGGTTCGCAGCGCTGGAGGGTTTTTTCGCTCGCATCGCGTCAGGGCCTCTCGGGCGCTGATGGAGTCGGGATGGCGATGCAGATGTCGTCGTGGCAGTCGGCTGGGTCGAGCGTGTCGAGCCGGGTCTGGAGGGCGAGCAGTTCGGTGCGGGTGTGTTCGAGTTCGGCGAGCCGCAGGTGGAGCTGTTCGATGCGTTGGTCGACGAGGTCGGCGACGTGTTCGCATGGCGGTTCGCCGCCGTCGCGGATGGTGAGGATCTCGCGGATCTGGGCGAGGGTGAGTCCGGCGGCTTTGGCTTGCCGGATGAAGCGGACTCGGTCGATGGCGGTGTCGGTGTAGTCGCGGTAGCCGGCTGGGGTGCGTTCGGGTTCGGGGAGCAGTCCATCGGTCTCGTAGAACCGCAGGGTCTTGGTGCTCACGCCGGTGGCGGTGGCGAGTTCGCCGATCAACATCGGGGTCTCCTCTTGACCTTCCAGTGTGGCGGAAGCCGTAGCGTCACGGTACTGGACACGGCCGGGAGGCTCGCTAATGACGGATGTGACGTTGCACTACTTCGATGGGTGCCCGAACTGGGAGCTCGCCGATCGGCGGCTGCGCAGCTTGGAGGACGAGTTCGGGTTCAAGCTCGGCTACGAGAAGGTGGAGACACCCGAGCAGGCTGAGCGTCTAGAGTTTGCCGGTTCACCGACGGTGCTGGTGGATGGCGTCGATCCGTTCGCGACCGGGGACGTGCCGACCGGGCTGGCGTGCCGGGTGTATGCGACCCCTGAGGGTCCGCAGGGCTCCCCGAGCTTCGAGCAGCTCCGTGATGTGTTGGTGTGAGAGGTGCTCGGGAAGCGCTGGTGGTCGCGGTGTCGGTGACGCTGTGCTGCGGGGTGGGGTGGTTGCTGGTAGCCGCCGGGGTGGTGGCGGCGTCCTCAGGGTTGCTCTCCAGTCCGGAGTTGACCGTGGCTGCCGTCGCACTTGCCGGCTGGGCCCTGATCCGTCTGGCGGTCGAACTCCGCCAGCTGCGAGCTGAGGAGAGGCGATGACGGTGCGACGGTTCGACCATCTGGTGATCGGTGGGGGGATGTCTGGGCTGCCGCTCGCGCTGCGGGCTGCCCGGCACGGCACGACCGCGTTCGTGGAACGTGAGCAGCTGGGCGGGACATGCCTGAACCGGGGCTGCATCCCGACCAAGACGATGATTGCGTCCGCCAAGATCGCCCAGCAGGTCCGCCGAGCCGCAGAGTTCGGCGTGCACACCGACAGACTTCGGGTGGAACTCGCCGAGGTGGTCGACCGCAAGGACCGCACGGTGGAGTCGATCCGGTCGGGGTCCTACAAGGCGGTCGGCAGGTCCGGCGATCTTCAGCTGCTGGAGGGCCACGGCCGGTTCGTCGGCGGTCGTCGCCTCAAGGTCGATGGCACCACGATCGAAGCCGACCGGATCTTCGTGAACACCGGCACCCGCGATGCGCTGCCGGCCATCGACGGGCTGGAAGGTGTGCCCTACCTGACCTCGCGCACCATCCTCGATCTGCGTGAGCTGCCGGAACATCTGCTGGTGGTCGGTGGCGGGTTCATCGGGGTGGAGTTCGCCCAGATGTTCGCCCGCTTCGGCGCCCGTGTCACGATCGTGCAGCGCGCCGGCCGGCTGCTACCGGCCGAGGACCCGGCGATCTCACAGGTCGTCGCCGAGGCGTTCGCTGCGGAGGGCATCGAGGTGTTGACCGGCACCGAGTGTGTCGCGGTCGCGCCGGATGGCGACAACGTCCGCATCGCCTGCACTGGCGAGGAGACGACCGAGGTGGTCGGCAGCCATCTGCTGCTCGCTGCCGGCCGGAGCCCGAACACCGACGATCTCGGGCTCGAACACCTCGGTCTCGAGGTCGACGGAGACGGGTTCATCGCCGTCGACGGTCAGCTTCGAACCGGGGTCGAGGACGTGTGGGCGCTGGGCGATCTTCGTGGGACGGACATGTTCACCCACACCGCCCGCGACGACGCCGAGGTCGCCTACCGCAATGCGTTCAAGGGTCAGGACGCCAGCATCGCTGACCGCATCGTGCCGCATGCGGTGTTCGTCGACCCGGAGGTCGCCGCCGTCGGCCTCACCGAGGCCCAGGCCCGCGCAGCCGGTCACGATGTCGCGGTCGGCACCCAGGAGTTCACCGGGGTCGCGAAGGCCAAGGCGATGGGCGAGACCCGCGGGTTCATCACCTTCGTGGCCGACGCCACGACCGACCGGATCCTTGGCTGCCACATCGTCGGCCCAGAGGCGGGCAACCTCATCCACGAGGCCGTCGTCGCGATGGTCGGCAAGATCCCCTATCGCGACATCGGTCGTGCGATCCACGTCCACCCGACGCTGGCCGAAGGTGTCAATGCTGCCGCCGGCGGGGTGCACCGGCCTGCCGCATCGTGACACGGCCGCTGCTTCAGAGGACTCTTGGGGCCTTCGGATCAGGCTGGTCGTCGCGACACTGGAGTTGGTGGTGGCCGGCTGCCGGTCTCTGCACGCATCTGCGGAGACGCCGGTTGCGGGTCGTTCGAGGACACAGAACCTGCTCGTCGGGGTGAGATGTTCCGGGTCTCGGGCGCCGACGCCGATCCGGTGGCCGCGCCTTGACCTTCCAGCTACTGGACGCCGTACGGTCGGGTCGGTGATGCCAAACTCGATGGTCACGATGGTTCGGAGCTCGACATGACGGCGATACGCACGACCATCTACCCGGTTCGCGGATTCCACTGCTCGGGCTGTGCGGACAATCTCGGCGCGTCCCTGAGCAGGATCGAAGGGGTGATCAAGGCCGGCGCCGACTTCGACACCGCCCAGGTTGAGGTGCGTTTCGACCCGGCACGCGTCTCCGACGATGAGGTCCGTGAGGGGATCCGCGCGGCGGGGTTCGAGCCTGCATGAACCGCCACCTAGCGAACGGTCCTGCTGCGTCGACGCACGACGCGGTGTCGCCGCAGGAGGCGATCTTCCGGGCGAAGATCGGCGGCATGTCGTGTTCGTTCTGTACCTCGACGATCCACAAGGCCTACCGGCGGCTGGACGGGGTCCACGAGGTCGGGGTGTCGCTGGCGCATGAGGAGGGGCTGGTCCGCTACGACCCGTCCAAGCTCGACGTGGCCGAGCTGCGCACCACCCTTGAGAAGGTCGGGTTCATCTATCGAGACCCGGACAAGGTGCGTTCCTTCGAGGACGAGGAGCGTGAGCTGCGGATCAGTCGTGGCCGGCTGCTGGCCGCTGGTGGACTGTCGACGCTGACGCTCGGGCTGATGCTCACCGGCATGGAGCCGTTTCTCACGGTGCTCGCCCACCCGCTGCTGCCGTGGGTGATGCTCACGCTGGCGTTGCAGACGATGTTCGTCACGGGCTGGTTCATCAAGCGGCTGGCGTGGGCGTCACTGCGTCGGGGGATCTTGAACCAGCACGTGCTGCTGGAGTTTGGGGCGTTCGCCGGGCTGGCCGGCGGTCTGCTCGGCATGTTCGTTACCGAGCGGTTCCCGGCAGGGCATTTCTTCGCGGTGGCGGTGTTCATCACCACCTACCACCTGCTGTCGGGCTACGTATCGATGCTGGTGCGCACCCGGTCGTCGCAGGCGGTGCGGTCGTTGATGGACCTGCAGCCTGACACCGCCCGGGTCGTGCGCGACGGCCGCGAACTCGACGTGCCCGTCGACGAGGTGGCGGTCGGCGAATGGGTGCGGGTACGGCCGGGCGAGTCGATCCCCGTGGACGGCACGGTCACCGACGGAGGCTCGGTGGTGGACGAGTCGCTGGTTACCGGTGAGCCGATCCCGGCCGAGAAGACCCTCGGCGACGAGGTCACCGGCGGGTCGATCAACCAGTCCGGCACGCTGCTCGTCGAGGTGCGACGCATCGGCGGTGAGTCGTTCCTCGCCCAGGTCGCCCGTTCGATCGAGCAGGCCCGGGCGCTCAAGCCCGGGGTGCTGCAGTTGGTCGATCGCATCCTGGCCTGGTTCGTGCCAACGGTGCTGATCTTCGCTGCCGGCGGGTTCCTGACCTGGACGGTCGGACCGTTGCTGTTCGGCGGCGACCCGAACTTCTTCCGGGCAACGTTCGCGGCCCTGGCGGTGCTGGTACTGGGCTATCCGTGTGCGCTGGGGATGGCGACCCCACTGGCGATGATCCGGGGCGGCGGCGAGGCCGCCCGGCGGGGGATCCTGATGCGCTCTGGGGAGGCGTTCGGGCTCATGGGCCAGCTGCACACCGTGGTGCTGGACAAGACCGGCACCATCACCGCCGGGACACCGTCGGTCCGCCACGTCGTCGCGATGGACAGCTACGAGCAGGACGAGGTGCTGGCGGTCGCCGCCGCGGCGGAGGCGGCCAGCGAGCATCCGTTGGCCCGTGCCATCGAGGACGCCGCCGAACAGCACGGACTCGAGGTCGTCTTCCCTGACGGGTTCGAGGCCCACCCGGGCCGGGGTATCGAGGCGAGCGTGGCCGGCGCGGCCGTGCTGGTCGGCAAGCCCGGCTTCCTGAACGAGCGGCACGTCGTGCTGGGTCCGTTGGCCCCCGATCTGGAGCGGCTCGAAGCGGCCGGGCTGACGGTGGTCGGGGTGGTCCGTGATGGTCAGCTGCTCGGGCTGATCGGCATCGGTGACGAGGTCAAGCCCGACGCGGCCGACACGGTCCGGCGCATCAGCGAGGCCGGCATCACCCCGGTGATGCTCACCGGCGACAACCGGCGCACCGCCGAGACGGTCGCCGCCGAGGTCGGCATCGAGCAGGTCCGTGCTGAGGTCTTGCCGGCCGACAAGGCCGCCGAGGTCCGGCGGCTCCAAGACGGTGGCCGACGGGTGATGATGGTCGGTGACGGCATCAACGACGCGCCCGCACTGGCCCAGGCCGACGTCGGTATCGCGATCGGAACGGGCACCGACATTGCGATCGAATCCGCCGACATCGTGATCATGACCAACCGGCTCGCTGCGGTGATGGATGCCCGCGATATCGGGATGCGCTCGTATGCCAAGACTAGACAGAACCTCGCGCTCGCGTTGGTGTTCAACGGCATCGGGGTGCCCGCGGCCGCGACCGGGTTCGTGCACCCGATCTGGGCGATGGTCGCGATGGTCGCCTCGGTGACCGCGGTGCTGGCCAACTCGTTCGCCGGCCGGCTGCTGCGCCGGACTGGTCAGGACGACGAGGCCGGAGGGGCTGCGTCCAGCTCGCACGCACACACGGACACACCGGGGGCCGTGCCTGCCGACAGAGCTGCTGCCGTGCAGCCGACCGGCCAAGCGTGGTCGTGGTTGCGGACCGAGGTTAACGGGCGCACCGTCGCCGTCTGGCTTGCGATTGCGGTGGTGATCGCGGCGGTGACGCTCACGGCAGGTCTGTGGTCGACCGCCTCGGGTCCGGCCGGGTCGGCTGCCTCGCCGGTGGTTGCTGTTGGTGCAAGCTGATGGAAGCCGGACAGGACGATGGCATGCGGATCGGTGAGCTGGCCGAACAGGCCGGGGTCAACCCCACCACGGTCCGCTACTACGAGGACATCGGTGTCCTACCCGAACCGGATCGGACCACAGCCGGTTACCGCCGCTACAGCGACGCGGACGTCGACCGGCTCGTGTTCGTGCGCCGCAGCCAACAGCTCGGTCTGCACCTGGACGAGATCCGCGAGATCCTCGCTCTCCGCGAACAGGGCAGACGTCCCTGCCGGTTCGTCGTCGAGGTCGCCACACATCGCCTCGCCGAGATCGATCAGCGCATCGCCGCGATGCGCTGTGCCCGCGACGAGCTCGCCGACCTGCTGGCCAACACCGAGCCACTCGACGACGACGCCGGCGGCTACTGCCAGCTCATCGAACACACCCAGACCTCGGATGGATGACATCGACCCGACGGTGACACCGTCCCTGGAGCTGGTTGGTTGGCGGGACCCCGCAGTGCTGACCGCCGCGGCGTTCGCTTCCGCGGCCGGGTTCGCACAGTTCGGGGTCACCGCCACCCTGGGGGATGTCGCTGCAGCTTTCGGTCAGGACGTACCCGTCGGTGGTGTCGCAGCCCAGGTCGGCATGACCGCGACGACGCTGGGCATCGGGCTGGCGGTGATCCGTCTGGCCGGCCTGGCCAGCATGCCGGTCTCCGGTCTGGCCGACCGGTTCGGACGCCGCCGGCTGATGCTGGGCTGCACCCTGGCGGGGTTGGCCATCACGGCAGTTGCGTCCCAGGTCACGGTGTTCTGGGCCTTCGTGGTCGTGCTCGCGGCCGCCCGACCGCTACTGACCGGCGCGAACGCTCTCGCCGGGGTGATCGCTGCCGAGGAGACTGCCAGCCGCTCGCGGGCGGCCGCATTGGCGCTGGTCGGTGCGGCCTATTCGCTGGGGACCGGAGCGATCTCGGTCCTGCGCGGCGTCGCCGGCGAGTCGTTGGGCTTCCGTGGTGTGTTCGCGCTGGCCCTCGTGCCGTTGCTGCTGCTCGCGGTCTTCGCGCGGCACGCCGGCGAAACCTCGCGGTTCCAAGCCACGCGCGTGATGCAGCGGCGGCGGCTGGGTGCGATCCCCCGCCACCATCTGCCCCGGCTGCTGCTGGTTGCGCTGCTCACCGCAGCGGTCGGCCTGGTGGTCGGGCCCGTGTTCACCTACCTGTTCGTCTACGGCGAACGGGTCCTTGGCTCCTCGCCCGCGCAGATGGCCATCCTCGTGCTGGTCGCCGGCCCGAGCGGGTTGGTCGGACTGCTCGCCGGCCGGCTCGCCGCCGACCGGATCGGTCGCCGGGGCACCGCCACGGCCGCGATGATCCTGCTCGGAACCGGCGGGATCATCGCCTACAGCGACGGACAGACCCAGCTGGCCGTCGGCTACCTACTGGCCATCTTCGCCGCCGCCGCGGTGATCCCCTCGGGCGGGGCGTTGGACTCCGAGATCTTTCCCACCTCGATCCGTGCCACCGCCGCGGGCTGGGTCGCTGCCGCGGCCGTGGCTGGCAGCGTGGTCGGACTCGCCGTCTTCGGCATCCTCACCGACGCCACCGGCACGTTCCGCGCCGCAGCGATCACGGTCAGCCTGCCCGCAATCCTGCTCGCCGGCGCCTACTTCTGGCTCCCCGAGACCCGCGGGATGGAACTCGAACAGTCCGCCCCCGAACCCGACCAGTAGCGAGGGAGCTGTACCGAACGTGGTGTGGACCGGTCCTCTCACGCGGGCCGCCGCCAGACCCAGCGTGGTTGTTCATGGACACGGTGGGAGGTCACCGCTCACAGCGACGGTCCCAGCGCGGGAGCCACCTTCACCGTGCGGTTGCCCTCAGCGCGCTTCAAGCCCTGAGCGGAGATGCCGGCAACCTCAACGCTCAGACCTGACTGGCGACCCGCCGACTGCCGCGTCGGAGTCGACGTCGCTCTGGCGTCCCGGTGACACGAGGCCTTCCCCGGGCTTGTAGCGGGGTCGTCTGAGGCGGGTCAAGACGGGCCGGTCGGGAGCAAGGACCGGGACGGTCGATGGTCACGCTTTTCGAACGAACCTCGGCAGGCGGGTGCATCCTGTGCCCCG
>JBDNIX010000232.1:0-11058 GCA_041688045.1 Nitriliruptoraceae bacterium | reverse complement strand
GACCTGGTCACGATGCGCTGGTGGGACGACCTGTGGCTGAATGAGTCGTTCGCGACCTTCATGTCCCTGCTCTCGGCCGCACAGGCCACGCGCTGGACAGATGCCTTCGTGACCTTCCTGGATCGCGACAAGGCGTGGGCCAAACTGCAGGACCAGCTGCCGTCGACGCATGCCATCGCGGCGGACATGGCGGATGTCGAGTCCGTGCACCAGAACTTTGACGGCATCACCTATGCCAAGGGAGCCTCCGTGCTCCGCCAGTTGGTTGCCTGGGTGGGTCAGGACGAGTTCATCGCCGGCTGCCGGACCTACTTCGACCGGCATGCGTGGAACAACACCGACCTGTCCGACTTCCTGGGTGCGTTGGAGGAGTCGAGCGGCCGCGACCTCAAGACCTGGCGCGACGAGTGGCTGCTGACGACCGGCGTGACCACACTGACGCCGGACGTCGAACGCGCCGACGACGGTACGTATGCGCGCGTGACGATCCGCCAGTTGGCCGCGGCACCGACGTGGACGGACCTTCCCGGTGTCGAGGTGCCCACGCCCGTGCTCCGGCGCCACCGCATCGCCGTCGGTGTCTACGACCGCACCCAGGCCGGACTGGTCCGCCGAGAACGGATCGAATTGGATGTCGACGGGCCGTCGACGGAGGTCACCGAACTGCGCGGCATGCGGGCCGGGGACGTGCTGCTGGCCAACGACGACGACCTGACCTACACCAAGGTCACCCTCGACCCGGCGTCCACGGCGGTCGTGACCGGTGAGCTCCACCGGTTCATCGATCCGCTCCCCCGAGCGCTCGTCTGGGGCGCGACGTGGGACATGGTCCGGGACGGCGTTCTCCCTGCCCATCACTTCCTCGATGTGTTCGCGGCCAACATCGGCGCCGAAGAGCAGATCGGCGTGCTCCAGCGGCTCCTCCTGCGGGCCGTCGGGGCGGTGGAGCGGTATGCGGCACCGGCGACCTGGGAGGCCTCGTTCATGCGCCTGGCCCAGCACGCCCGCACGCACGCCACAGCGGCCGGCCCGGGCACCGACCACCAGCTTGCCTGGGTCCGGCACTGGGCGAACGTCGCCCGGTCAGGCGATCAACTCCGGGACGTTCACCGCATGCTCGACGGCGACGTCAACTTCCCCGGGCTGACCATCGACACGGATCTGCGGTGGTACCTCATCACGTGTCTGGCCCGCGCAGGTGCTGTTGGCGAGGACGTCATCGCTGAACAGTGGCGCGCCGACGACACCGATCTGGGGCGCCGTCACGCGGCGACCGCCCGTGCAGCGCGACCAACGGCCGCGGCCAAGCAGGAGGCCTGGAGGCGGCTACTGGAGGATCGTGAGTTGTCCCACACCATGTCGCGGCAGTTGTGGGCAGGCTTCTCCCAGATCACCCAGCCGGACGTGTTGGCCCCCTACGCGGACGCGTGGTTCGACGTGTTGGAGCAGGTTTGGGCGACCCGGTCGCTCGACTGGTCGATCGGGTTCTCCAACGGCACATTCCCCCACCATGCGGCCAGCCCGGACCTTCTGGCGCGTGTCGACCGGCGACTCGCCGACCGGGGTCTTCCGAAACCCCTGCACCGCGTGCTCCTGGAACAACGTGACGTCCTCGTCCGGATGCTGACGGCCCGCCAGCTCGACGCCGACAGCGACTGAGTCTGGCGCGGCCACGGTGTCCGGTAGCGACGGCCGCAGCCAGTCTTCCGCGTGACACGTCAGGGCTCGGCGAGCCGCTCGCTCCTATCCTGGCGCCGACGACCCGACAACGAGCCTGGAGGTAGGTCATGGAGGCTTTCGCAGAAGTCCTGGCGGCCAATGCCGACTACGTCGCATCCGGGAGCCACCGCGATCTGCCCGTCGAGCCGACCCGCCACCTCGCCGTGCTCACCTGCATGGACAGTCGCATCGCGGCGTTCCCGGTGCTGGGGCTGGACCTGGGTGACGCGCACATCCTGCGCAACGCGGGGGCCCGAGTGACCGACGACGTGCTGCGGTCATTGGCGCTGTCCTCGCATCTTCTGGGCACCCGATCCGTCCTGGTGATCGGGCACACCCGCTGTGGGCTGCATGATCCCGACGGCGCCATCCCCACCAGGTTGACCGACCGGATGGGTCATCGTCCGTTCACCACGTCCTGGGGCGCGTTCACGGACCCGGGAGAATCGATCCGTGAGGACTGTCAACGCTTGCTGATGTGGCCGGACCGTCCCGAGCCATTCGAGGTGGCAGGACTCCTGCTGGACGTCGAAACCGGCGGGTTGACGACCGTCGCCCCACCCCGGAAGGCCTCACCCGTGATGGATCAGACGGAGCCGGCATGACCTTTGACGTCGATCCGTCCGCCGGCATGTTGGCGGGCGACGGCGGACCGCGTCCCATTCCGGAGCACCGTGCCATTTCGGGCCTGGTCGTGGAAGTGGCGACGGGCGGCTTCGTCGGTGCCGTCGTCTCGTGCACCGCACGGCATGTGGTCCTGCGTGACCGCCGGGGCCGTGAGCGTCGTTTCTCGAACACCCCCGGATCCTTCATCGTCGACGACGCGCGGGTCACGCTGATCGCGGAACCCGCGCAGCGGCGCTCCTCCGAGGCGATGGTGACCAACTCCGGATCCGTCGCCGCCCCGACACCGGCTCGGGTCGCGCGCGCCAGCCGCATTCTGGTGGAAGGTCGCCATGACGCCGAACTCGTCGAGCAGGTGTGGGGGGACGACCTGCGTGTCGAGGGCGTCGTGGTGGAGCCGCTGCACGGCGCCGACGACCTTGCCGGCGTGGTCCGGGACTTCGGCCCGAGTCCGGGCCGGCGGCTGGGAGTTCTGCTCGATCATCTGGTCACCGGGACCAAGGAATCGCACATCGCACGAGCCGCCGCTCACCCCCACGTCCTGGTTGCCGGCCATCCTTATGTGGACATCTGGGCGGCCGTGCTCCCGGCAGCCGTCGGCATCGACGCCTGGCCCGACATTCCCCGAGGCCAGGAGTGGAAGACCGGCATCGCCGACCATCTGGGCGCAGCGGACGTCCACGAGGCGTGGCGACGCATTCGCGGCAGCGTCCGAACGTGGCGTGACCTCGAGCGGGATCTGATCCGATCGGTCGAGTTGCTCATCGACTTCGTGACCGCGGAGTGATCAGCTGGCGCGTGCCGGGATCCACGCCGCTACCCGTGGTAGATCGTGGTCACCTGCTGGTCGTCCGCCGTGATCGACCATCCCGGGCCGGGGTCGAACCCGTCACGTACCTCGGCCGGAGTCGCCGTCGGGTGCTCCAGCAGCCATCCGGTCAGCCGGCCCTTGCAGACCTTGGCTCGGGCGGCGTTGGCCGCACCCCCGTCAGGGCGACGGAAGGCAACATCGACCACCTCGAGGTCCGCACGACCGGCCGGGTCCCAGATGCGGGCGTGCTCCGTTGGCAGCAGGTCCCAGACCCGCCGCCCCGTACCGATCTGTTGGAGCAGCCCCGCGACGCGCTCGCGCCACCACGGACCGATCCCCCCGATCGAGGCCAGGGTGGCGGAGAACTCCAGCCGGTAGGGCGGTACCGGGTCACAGAGTTCAGCCAGACCGAGCAGGGCCGACACGATGCGGACATCCGCTGTGAGGTGCGCCGGATCGACGGTTGCCAGGCCAGCGTTTCCGTGGACCACGCCCGTATACCGCCGGTGGGCGGGAAGCGTCGCAGCGTGCGGCAGTTCGGCCAACTCCCGACGGGCGATCGGCAGGTCGGTACGACGAACACCGGCCACACGGGTCAATCCCCGATCGTCGAGTCCAGGAAGATCGGCGGACAAGGCAGCCAACACCGCGGATCGGGCATCGGCGAGGGGGTGATCGATCTGCAAGACGTCGGCGTAGGCAGGACCGTGACCACCTCGGGCCTTGCCTTTGGATGGTGGCAGCAGGATCAGCGGCCCGCCGGGACGGCCGGACGAATGCCGACTCACTGCTCGAGCTCGGCCAACACGTCGACCGGCACCGTGATCGTGGCACCCGGGTCGACCACCACGGACGTGCCGTGGACGAGCACCCGAACGGCACCCGCCGTGTCGTGCGGGGCCGACAACTCGACCTCGGTGGGCCGGGCCCGGACGGCCAACCAGCTTCCACGCACGGAGAGGCCGAACCCCAGTTCCCTCCAGCCTTCCGGCAACCGCGGATCCACCTCGACGTGGTCGTCGCGGACGTGGACGCCGCCGAAGCCGAGGACCGCCACCTGCCACGTCGCGCCACAAGCCGCTGTGTGGATGCCGCCGATGAATGTGCCCCCGGGCATGGGGTTGTGATCGGCCAGGAGATCGACCGTCGCGCCCTTGAGGAACAGCTCGTACGCCTCGCGAACGCGGCCCAGACGGGCGGCGACCAGTCCGTACATCGGCCGTGACAGCGACGAGCCGTGCTGCGTGCGAGGCAGGTAGTAGTCGAAGTTGGCTTCGATCACCTCACGGGAAAAGCACTCCGGCTGATTGACGAACAGCTGCACGACGTCAGGCTGTTTGATCACCTGGGTGTGATGCGCGACCCCGTTGGGCCAGCCCCAGTATTCGTTGGGATCCTGCAGGCGTGTGCGCAGGACGTCGGGACGTGTGTCCTCGTGGGCGAAGTACCCGTCGAACTGTTCGAGCAGCAGCGTCTCGGGATCCGGATCGATCACCACCAGCCGATCGCGAATGTCCGACCAGTTGCGGTACTCCTCAGGACCGAGACCCAAAGAAGCTTCCAGATCAGCGAGTCGATGGGGGTCGTGGTCGCGTAGCTGCTCGAAGAGCTGGACGGCCTCCGCCAAGGCGACTCGGGCCTGCTCCAGCGTGAAGACGTTGTCATCGACATTCTCGTGATATTCGTCCGGTCCTTGCAGCCGCAGCAGGTGGTAGTGGCCGTCGGCTGGACGGAAGTAGACGAATGAGGCCAGGAACCGGGCCACTTCGAAGACGATCTCGGCACCCTGGCGGGTGACGAATTCCCGGTCGCCTGTCACGCGCACATAGCCGTCGATGGTGCAGGCGATGTCCGGTGAGATGTGGATCTGCCAGTCGTTGAAGTGGTTGCGGATCGGACGGCCGGTCAGGACATCCACGAAGAAGAAATCCGGGCACAGCTCCTCACCGGTGGCCCCGCTGATCCAGGCATAAAATGCGCCGCGGTACCCCAGGCGCTCGGCCTTGCGGCGGGCACCGGCGAGCGTTCGGTACCGGTAGACCATGACATTGCGCGCCACCTCGGGAACCGTGTGCACCCACATCGGCAGGTTGAAGACCTCCTGGTCCCAGAAAGCTGCACCCTGGTAGGCCTGGCACGACAAGCCGCGCGCCCCGATGGGAAGGTGGTCGGCGTGCATCGGTGTGGCGATGACGTTGTGGTAGAGGTTGTAGCGAAGGACCGTCTGCGCCACCGGATCACCGGCGATTCGCACATCGATCCGCTCCCACAGGGCATCCCATGACAGGGCGTGACGGGCCAAGAGCGGCTCATAGCCCTCGTCAATGGCGACCCGTGCCAGGGCGAGGGCTTCCCGCAGGGGGTCGTCCACATCGTTGCCGGAGTACACGGTCATGACCTGATCCACGACGACAATGCCCCCCTCGCCGACTTCCACGTCCATGATTCGCAGCAGCTGCCGGTCGCGCTCGACGACGCGTTCCGCTCGGATCTGGCCACCGTGGACCCGGACCGCCTGGGCAACGGCAATCGGAAGACCGCGCTCGGTGGTGTTCATCCGCATGGCCAACGCATCGTCGTGAATCTGGGGTTCGACGAAGGCGAAGTGATCGCCGTTGAGGCTCCAGACCTGCCCGTCGATGCCGGACGTGAGCGTCAAACGGTCACCGGGTGACGCGAACAACCGTTGCCGCTGGGCCAGCAGGTGGTGCTGATCCATCGAGGCGAACCGCTCGTCCACCAGCTGGCGGACCGGTCCCTGCGATGGCGTGTAGCGCCGATGCTGGCGGCCGTACCGGACGTCCAGGCGACGCTCCAGCAGATCCCGGTCGGAGGTGACCTCGTGAGCGGGGATGGCGATCGCCTCCCCGAGGTGCTCCCACGCGGCGAACAGGCCGTTGGGGACATTGCAGAGTTCGGCCCATTTGCCGTCGGCGTTGTCCCACGTGTCCGACACCGTGCAGCCGACCGTTGCTTGGCGATCCCACTCCGGCAGCGTGCCCCGATAGCCGAGGTAGCCGTTTCCGGTGAGGTGGCTGGTTGCCACGTTGACCACCTGGGCCGGGTCGTGGTGATCGTCGACCACCACCCAACCGTCGGATAGCACCGGCCCCTGGCCCAGGCGGTGTTCGTCACATGGTGCGACCCGTTGCAGATCGATGTCCGCAGTCGTCAGGAACCGGTGGTGCGCATGTCCGACGCGTTCCTTCGGGCCCACCCCCACGGCTGTCATCCCCGCAGCCAGCGCCGCATCGACCCCCGAACCGGCATCCTCGATGACGATGCATGCCTCGGGCGGCAGGTCCATCATCGCGGCCGCGTCCAGGAACAGGTCCGGCGCCGGCTTGGCATGCTGGACGCTGTTGCCATCGGCGACCGCGTCGAACAGGCCCGTCATCGCCAGCTTGTCGAGCACGAACGGAGCATTCTTGGAGGACGAGCCGATGGCGACCTTCATGCCGCGTCGCTTGGCATCGATCACCAGAGCGACCGCGCCCGGCAGGGCGTCGTTGGTGCCCATCTGTTCCAGGGATTTCAGGTAGAGCGCGTTCTTGCGTTCCATCATCTCCTGGAACTCGGCGTCCCCGACCTGGCGGTCGCCGAGCAGCAGGAACAGCGAATCCTGGCGGGAGACGCCCCGCAGCTGCTCGTTCGTTTTGCGGTCGAAGGTCAGCCCCTCGTCATCGGCCAACTGTTGCCAGGCGAGGTAGTGGAACTCGGCCGTATCGGTCAACACGCCGTCGAGGTCGAAGATGACGGCACGCTGCTGCGGAGTTGCCACGAGATCGTCCCAACGCGGTCGGATGAACACCAGGGCGGCCGCGACTCTACAGCGACCTCGTGGCGTCGATCAGTCCTTCAGTTCGTTGGACATCATCTCGGCCACGATCTCCGAGCACGTCGGGCACATCGGATACTTGGACGGATCGGCGCCCGGCTTCCAACGCTTCCCGCAAAGTGCGGTGACCGGCTTGCCCGTGCGCTGGGCCCGTTCAAGTTCTTTGCGGGATACGTAGTGCGCGAAACGGTCGTGGTCGCCGTCGCCCGTGGACGGATCATGACGGGTCTCCGGGTCGACGACCGGTGCTGGGTGTGACGTCGTGGCAGCCATGGGCCAGACGATACCGCGCCCGCCGGTCCGTTGCCCGCCTCCCGACGGCGGCCGGACCTTGACGGGGTGCCGGAAACTCGCCGTCTCGCCCGCATTCCGACGTGAACGTCCTTTCCCTCGGGGCATTCGGCATCGGCATTCGCTTTCGCCATCGGCGTCGGTCTCGAACTCCCGAGGCTTCGGCCCCCCTGACCACGCTGGCAACGGCCGCAGTCTCCAGCGACGACGCCGTCCCACTGGCGGTCATACCCGCCGGGACGCTCAACCACCTCGCAGCCGACCTGGGCATCGAAGAGCTCGAGGACTCGGGCGCGCGATCCGCCACGGACGCGTCGACCTCATGGACATCGGGAGGATCGACGACCAACCGTTTCTCAACGCCGCCCACGTTGGGTGTATCCGCAGCTGATCGAGGCACGAGGACAATGGGAGGACAGACTCGGCACATGGCCGGCAGCGGGCCTGGCCCTTCTCGAACCCGCGATCCGTGGCAAGCCCCCTTCCGTTCGCCACGACGGTCGTCGTCGACTCGCGTGGATGATCTTCGTCGGCAATGAACGTTTTCGGGGACCCGGGCCGGCGCCGACCAGGAGTCGTTGCTGATCACCCGAGACGGGGAAACCTGGCGGAGTCCCGCCATCGTCACTCTTCGCCGGGAACCTCGGGCCCTCAAGGTCCTGCAACCTCGCCGAAGATGCTTCGAACCTGCTCCCGTGGGGTGATCAGTTCGCGCGCTTCACCGCCCCGTCGGCGAGCGCATCACCCGCCTCGCCGAGCCGCAGACCGACGACGTCCAGCCGCCGAAGGAGCTCGCGCTGCTTGAGTACCTCCATATCGAACTCTTGGGCAAACAGGTCGCCCACCGCTTCGTCATAGCTGACTCGGATGCCGTTGCTCGCCTTCTTGGAGGCCCGTATGGCCGTGGGGAACGACCCGTTCTCTTCGGAGAGCTGCTCCAAGGCCGCGTGCAGTTGCTGCAATGCGGCTTCGATTTCCTCCACAATGCCGTGGAGGGGGTGGAACTCCCGCACATCGAACAGGGCCAGCTCGCGTGCGAAATCGCGCAGATTGTCCAGCACGTCGTCGATTGATCGGGAGACGCGGAAGAGATCCTCGCGATCCAACGGCAGGATGAAGGCCGAAGCCAGCTCCTCCACGACGTCGCCCCGCGCCTCGTCGCCGGCGTGCTCGATCTCCCGCAGACGAGCGTGACAGTCGTCGGGCGACAGGGTGCCGTGGACAGCCGTGCTAATGATGGACACGGCATCAAGGGCATGGCCGACCTGCGCATCGAGCAACGTCGCAATGCGATTTCGTCGACGCTTCATCTGTCGAAACCCGCGTCGCAGGCGTTCCAACCCGAACATGCGCACCTCCTCAGACGAGCGCGGCGACGAGCGCCGCCAGCCCGAAGGCCACTGGCAGGGTCACGAGCCACGCCTGGACGAGCTTCAGCGCCGCACGCCAACGTATGGATCGGTACTTTGCAATCGTCCCGGATCCCACCAAACCACCCGCGACCGCCTGTGTCATGCTGATGGGTGCACCCACCGCTGCGCTGGCGAGCACCGCGGACGACGCCGCATAGGTGGCCACGACCCCGGAAACCGGACGCACCGGTAGCAAGCGGTCCGTCAGCGTCCGCGACACTCCGCGGAGACCCGCGACCGTGCCAAGCACGAACAGGCCGGCGAGCGTGGCCAGCGTTCCAACGGTCGGATCTGCCAGCTCCACCATGGCTGGAGCCGCCAGACTTGCGACCGCCAACAGCTTCTGGCCGTCGTTGGCCGCGTAGGCGACGCCCTGGACGACCAGACCCAGACGCCGCCCCCAAGCGATCACCGTACGGCGCCGCCCCGGCACGATCGTCATCGCCGCACCCCGCGTGAGCACTGCCGCGACCCCCCCGGCCACGAACGGCGCGATGGCAGCAATGATCAGGACGCGAACGACCAGCCATCCGTCGATACGTGCACCGGCACCGAGCGCCACTCCGGTCAACGCGCCGATGAGCGCCAAGGTGAGGCTCGTCGGCTGCCCGGACAGAGACAACCATCCCACGAGCAGCACCGAGATGCCGACCGCAACCAAGACGTGGACGGGCTCGAGGTCGCCGCCTCCGCCCAGTCGCGCGACCAGCGTGATGGCCACCCCCTGGTCCACCAGCGGGATCAGGACCAGGGCGAGGCTCAGGATCGCAACGTTCACGATCACCGCCGGCAGCCCGACGCGCGCCGAGGTCGCTGACAGGGCTGCGCCATCGTTGATCCCCGTGACCACGCAGAAGACTCCCGCAGCCAGCAGGAGTGCGATGTCCACACAAACCTCCCGCGGCCTGTGACATGACCGGCAGCGGGGCTCGACTGGACCCGGTTCAGGGTTGACGGACCATCGGCCCGGCACCGAGCAAGGATAGTGCCGGGTTGCCGCAGGGAGAAGGCGCGCCACCACGAACCCTTGAACCGACGACGAGGGACGATCTTCGGCATCGAAACAACGGATCTCGAGGAGCAGGAAGCTGCGCCCGTTCACCGTCGAATCGCAGCTGAGGACGTGCCGTCGTCGGCGACACGACCGTTCTGTCGGACGGACTGGACGATCTGGATGTCTGGATCCGGCAACGCGGCCTGGAACCCGTCGGGGCACCCTGGGCCGTCGTGCACGCAGGTCCGTCGACCGAAGCGGGGACGTCATCGCTCCTGGAGTTCCGCCAGCCGTACCGAGACTGACGATTACCTCGATGCAGTGGCGCCGGGCGGGCCAGTGGTGCTTTACGGCGCCCGCGTCGCACCGCGGCAGCACGGTGATTGGGAGTAGTCCGCCCTACGACATCGATCTTCGGGGGCTGTTCGAACACTGGGACCACGGCACGGTCATCCACAGCTGGCTGATCGAACTGATGGGCGACGCGCGATGCAACGAGGTGACATGGGACACCCTGTCCACCGAGGTCGAGCACACCGGCGAGGCTCTCCCGCTACTTCGTCGGGAGTTCGGTGGCCACCCCGTGCGCCGCGTCGACTGAGGACCGTTGCGGGCGCCACCGCGCCAGCAACGGCATCCTGCGGCACGTCATGGGACGCTCCGGGCCCTGAAATCTACCTCAAGTCTTTGCACGCGGCCCGTACTCGGATGATGAAAACGGTCGTCAAGACCGGAGCAGCGACCAACAGCGACACATCAAGAACGGCCAGCAGCACGGAATGCTCCAGGACCTGAGTCGGACTGGCCATATAGCCATCAGCCACGCCGGTGAATATGTGCAGGTTGAGAACGACGATGACGGCCACGAGAAGACCAGTCACGGCACCGAGCCCGGCCAGGAACCCCGTCGCCAGGCGACGACCCGCGCGACCCATGACGGCTCCGACCGTTCGGCTGCTGGTCCTCCCATCATGCCGCTGAACAGGGCGCGTACCAGAGGCGGAGGACCTCTGCCGATCGGCCCTCGCCCACTGCTGTTCGGGCGCCAGAACGAGTAGATTGCCCACCGGATGAGCTGCCAGCGAGCGAACAATCGCGTGCGACGACATGCCCCCCGAAGGAGCCTTGTGGAGCAACACGCGATGGGGACGTTCACCTGGGTCGAGTTGACCGCCCCTCGCACGGGGGAACTCGATGCGGTCCGCAGCCGGTTCGGGATTCCGGCCTTCGCCCTCGACGTGGGCTTGCGGTCGCATCATCGGACCCGGCTGGAACGCTACGACGGCTATCTCCTGCTTGTGCTCAAGCCCGCCGGCTACCTCGACCCTGACGAGATCATCGAGATCGGCCAGGTCGCGGTCCTGGTCGG
>JBDNIX010000231.1:0-8383 GCA_041688045.1 Nitriliruptoraceae bacterium | reverse complement strand
GATGCCGAGTTCCCCGTCGCCGGCGGCGTCATAGGCGACCCAGTCCACGCGCGCCATGCCCCCGGCGACACGGACCGGCGGCCCGTCCACGGATTGCTGCCGTTGGTCCTCCCAGCCGCCGCCGAAGTCCTGGGCCTCGTTGGCGGCCAGTAACTCCTCCCCCTGCGAGACGCTGATGGCATGACGCGGGGCGCCGCCAGCGTCCTCGATGATGACGTCCAACCGCACCGTGCCGTCGGGCCGCTCGCCGAAGACCTGCAGTTCGAGGTCGCGGTCGATGTTCTCGGCCTCCGTCGGCTCGCAGCGCCGTGCTTCGGTCATGGCGATGCCTTCACCGCCGAGCGTCAGCAGCCCGGCCGGTCCCGGACGGACCGACGGTGCGACCCCATCCTGCGGGACGCCGTCCTGATCGGTCGGGTCCTGGTCGGGCTGGTCTTGATCGGTCGGGTCCTGGTCGGTCTGATCCGTGGCGGTGGGGTCCTGGTCGTTCCCGGCGTCCGCGAGGTCGTCCTGGTCGTCTGCGTCTCCAGGGTCATCGAGGTCGTCAGGGTCGTCGAGGTCGTCGAGGTCGTCAGGGTCGCCCTCCGTCGCCGCGTCCGTACCGTCGTCCGCGTCATCGGCTTCGCCATCGGCGGTTGCCTCCGGGGCGGACGTGTCGTCGGGATCGTCGTCCGGACTGCACCCGACGACAAGCAGGGCCAACGCCAGGAGCGCGATCCCGATCCGCACCCAACCGAGTCTCATCAGCGTGGCCATGGAGGGAACCATGACCGACTGGTGGCGATCCGATGGGCTGTCCATGTCTCGAAGGTATCGACGGTCCTGGCACCAGCCCGCAGCGATCCGACCGGTCGGCCCCGTCCCGCACCAGGGCGGGCGGTTGGCTCCGGCGACTACGGTGGACGCCGTCAGGGGGTTCGCATGCCACGTTCCGGCCACGTCGCCAGGCTCCGTGAGTCGGCCGGGAAACAACTGTTGCTGCTGCCCTCGGCGACGGTCTGCATCTTCGATGATGCCGGCAGGGTGCTCCTGCTGCACCATGCCGACGGCGATCACTGGGCACCGCCCGGTGGAGCCGTCGAACCTGGCGAGTCACCGGCGGACGCCGCAGTGCGCGAGTGCTTCGAGGAGACCGGGTTGTACGTCGAGCCGGTCCAGATCCTTGGCGTCTACGGCGGCCCCAGCTGTGAGGTGGTCTACGCGAACGGCGATCGCGTGCAGTACGTGCTCACCCTGTTCCGCGCCACCGTTCGCGACGGCGACCTGTCCCCGGATGGCCGCGAGACCCTGGAGGCGCGGTTCGTCGGTCAGGACGACTGGCAGGAACTGCGGGTTCCCGCGTGGGTCCGCGACGCGCTTCCCGAGGCCTTCTCCCGGGTCGCCTCGGATGACCACCGTGCCGCCTTCACCGCGCCGACATGGCAGCCGGACCGGCACCGACGTCGACCATGGGGATGATGGACGCGTCGCGTCGTTCAATCACCAGCGGCAGGCGTGCTGGGCATCCCCGTGATGCCCTCCGGAGCCCCGTGTCGGTGCACAGCACGAGGCTCCATCCCTGCGGTCCGTGCGCCGCGCACGTTGGGGGCCCACGAAGTTCATGCACATCGAAGCCGACGCAAAGCGGGGACCCGGCTCCCCGTTGCCAGGGAACCGGCTCTCACCTGCGGTTGTGTGGGGTGGGCACGCCTGGTATCGAACCAGCGGCCTCTGCCGTGTGAAGGCGTACGGGCCCAATCCTCTGACGCGAAGATTCGCGGGTCAGCCCAGGTCCCGTGGAAGCCCTCCGCCACCATGCTGACCTACAAGCTCACCGGCACCACAGAGGCATCGGGTCGACCACGACGGAACCTCTCCACCATCCCCCCCACCCCCTGACACCGAAGGAGGCAACCAGCACCAATCTTCGGTCACCATGGTGCGCCCCGAAGACGGCGCCGAGTTGCTGACCTGCGGTTATGCCGGAAAACGGGCTCTCACCTGCTATAATGGCCAGCACCTACTCACGCCGGTTTACGGGCCTTGTGTGTCCAATCTGTGTCCAATGAAGCCCGCGCACCTCCCCGGTCCCGTCGACTAACGACGACGACCAGGAGGGGCCACCGATGACAACGACGACCGCCGACTACTCAGAGATCCACACGACCTGCGGACAGGCTCACCGGCCATTCACGCCATGCCCGCTGACCGACGACCAGCTCGACGGCTTCGCCTGTCTCGGCTGCGAAGGCACCACGGGAGCGATGCAGCCCGTCGGGATCATCGACGGATGCCAC
Organism: Nitriliruptoraceae bacterium; assembly: GCA_041688045.1. Lineage (GTDB taxonomy): Bacteria > Actinomycetota > Nitriliruptoria > Nitriliruptorales > Nitriliruptoraceae > CSSed11-175R1. Next base: position 6,107 of record JBDNIX010000231.1, on the reverse strand, counting down.
GCTTGCCGGCGACCACCGCGAACGCGACGCCGCAGCGAGGGCAGGTCCGGTCCTCGGTCATCGGTGGGCCTCCGGCCGCAGGGGGATGTCCACTAGCCTCTCGGCCGGCGATAACTGGGGATTGGGTGGACGACGTTGACGGCTACCCGACGGTTCAGGGGCAGCGGCTCGACCACGACGCCGACGAGATGTGAACCGTGACTCTCAGGCCCGATGGGTTGCTCATGGAAGGCCCAGAGCACACCGCCACTGTGCCGCTCGGCGTGGTCCATGCGGTGCGGCAGCGTCCCGCCACAGCGGTGGATGACCATGAAGCGGCCCGCTTCGAGGTGGAGTGGGCAACTTCGCTCGGTGAGGACCGGAAACTGGCCTTGCGCAGCGGCGATGTTGGGGCGGTCGAACGGATGTGCCGTGTCGTCGAGGCGTCCCTCCGCGACCTCGACCAGGACATGAAGCGGCACGGTCGGTTCTGGGACTGGCCGCTCGCCACCCTCCTGACCGTGGGCGTCGCCTATGCGGTCACCCGTGCTGCGACGGCGCAGGCGCCAATCACGACTTACGACTGGGTGGCGACCGTCACGCAATTCCTCTTCGACGCCTTCACGGTGCCACTGCTGTACGTGATCGCCCGGGCTGCGGTGCGGGCGTGGCGGAGACGACGACCCATCTGAGCGGCACGCCCGGGATCACACTCCGGCGATGATCCAGAGCACACCAACGACGATGAGGTAGGCCGCCACGATGTAGTTCAGGGCCTTGGGCACCACGAAGATCAGGATGCCAGCTAGGACGGAGACGATGCCCAGAGCGAGCAAGTTCCCACTCGTGAGCTCGATCTGGGCGAGCAGCGGCTCGAACGCGGTCATGTACACACCTTCCGCCAGCGGTAGGCCCAGGATGGGCCACGCAGCGTACCGAACGGCGACAGCCGTGGGCGAACCCTCGCCATTCATCCATGACGCTGTCGAGGGTCAGGGCGGTGAGACGACGACTCCCGGCTCCGGCATGGTCGGCGTGATCTCCGTGGAGGAGGCGTACCGTCAGTTGGCGACCTTCCGGGAGTCGCAGCTTCGGCCCGCGGGGGTGGCACCCAGCCATCGCTGCCACGGGTTCCCGTAGAAACGTCGCGACGTTACGGGCGGTTCCGCTCGAAACCCAGGGAGCCGCCGGGCGGCGTGACGGGGGACACACCGGCCGACGGCCTCCGTAGCTTACGTAGCATCCTCACGAGCAGACACCTTCGGAGCCAGAGTTTCACGCGCAACTCTGCCGGGCGCTTTGATTACGTTGCGAGCGACGAGCAGCCAAAGCTGACACCTTGTCGCACGTACGACGAGGTGCGACGTCGGTTCGGTCGCCCTGGCCTATGCCGCCCGGTCATCCTTGCGGGCCTGGGATCGGGCTTTCTCGCTGAGCCCGCCCCAGACGCCTTCCGTTAATCCCTCAGCGGTCGCGTAGTCGCCGCACGGCCCACGGACGGGGCAACGGGCACAGGTCGCCAGAGCGGCCGCCTTGGCGTGCTTAGCCTCGATTTCCGGTCAGGAAGTCTGGCTGACGTTTCGGGCGGTGCTCATCGGGGTGGGAAGGTGAATCGCAGCCGGCGGTGGTTCCACCAGGGGACGGGCAGGTCGAGGTCGGGGAGGCCGGCGTCGAGCAGGACGGGGGTGTAGGTCTTGGTCTTGAGCGCGACGGTGACGTGGTCGATGGTGATGGTCCGCCGGTGTCGATGAAGTCGCGGTGGAGGCGTTCGGGTTGGGCGCGCTGGTAGCGGGCCAGCTGCCGGGCGAAGATCCGGTAGGTGTTGGCGGCGGCGTCGAGGGTGGTGTCGAGGTCGACGTTGAGCGCGAGCGCGGAGGAGAGCGCGTCGAGGTGGAACCCGGCGATGAGGTAGGCGAGCTCGTTGTCGATGAGCATCCGTTCGGCGTAGCGGGCGAAGATCTGTTTGGCGGGGGTGGCCAGGTCGTTGGTGATCAGCAGGGTGGGCTGCTCACGGCCGATGTTTCTGATCGCGATCTGGCGGATCGGGTAGCCGATGCCCTTGATGTGGATGATCTCGTCGTGGAAGTGGGGGCGGCGGTAGCGCCTGGCACGGTCGATGCGGACCTTGGCCCAGGCGGCGGCGGGCAGCGCGTTGATCCGTTCGAGCTGTTTCTTGCCGCGCTGGCGCAGCGTGACCCAGGCGATGCCGCGGGCGCCGAGCTCATCGAGGATGGGGTAGGTGGTCAGGCGGGAGTCGAACACCAGCGGTTGGGGGTCGGCCCCGGTGATGGTCTGCCACCAGTCGGCGAACGCGACGATCTCGCGGGCCTGGTCGGCCTTGGTCACGTCGGCGTTGGGGTAGACCATCTCTTGGGAGGCGTGGTCCTGGGCGAAGAACGACAGCACGCTGGTGGTCGATTGTGACCGTTTCGGCACGTAGTTGCGCTCCAGCGGCGGTTTGTCGCCGTGGTGGCGGATGGCGTGGAAGTCGAGGTTGAACCCTTGGCTGCCGGTGGTGTGATGCCGAGCTCGACCAGGCGGCCGGCCAGGCGTGACAGCAGCGCCTGGTTGGCCTCGCGACGGACTCGGTGCGAGTAGCCCGACAGGTGCGTGGTCTTGGGCAGCACGTTGAGCCCGACCGCGAGCCCGACGGCGGGGTCGGCGACCAGGTCGTTGACGTGATGGATGCGCCCGCGCCGGGCGAGCTTGCACGCCAGCAGCGAACCCATCGAGTGCCACGCCGAGAGCACCCGGGTGGCGGGGTAGCCGGCATGGGCGACCGCGTCGGCGAACCCGAGCTCGACCAGTGCGGGCAGCAGCAGAAACAGCCCGGCATGGTCGGACTCGTAGCGGGCCCCGGCCGGCCACGTCTGAAGCGCCTTGGCCTTGACCGACGGGCTGCGCGGCGGCGCGGCACCCCGGGCAGCGGCCGGCCGGGCGCCGAGCCGTTCGAGCCCTTCGGTCTTGAGGACCTGCCACACCGTGGCGTGGCTGACCGGGCGGCCCTCGGCGGTGACGGCCTGGGCGATCTCGACCACCGACCGGTCGGCGGCACGCAGCTCGAGCACCCGGTCACGGATCGCGGCCTGCTTGCGTGGACTCTTGGGTCCGGGCTTGGACGAGACGAACAGCGACAGCCGCCCGCCGCGCAGCTCGGCGGCCAGCTGGCGGATCGTGGCCGGGGTGTAGCCGAGCCGCTGCCCCGGCCTCCGCGGCGGACACGCCCTCGAACAGGTAGGCGCGCAGCGCCTCGTAGCGCCGCTGGGGCGGCTCGGGCGGGTCGAGGAAGTAGTCGCCGCCCGCCCGCATGCTCAACCGATCTTCCTGAACAACATGCGATCATGATAGAGCGGTTATTCGCCGTAACGTGGGAGGCTGCACACGAAGATGCCGACAACCGCCACGAATCACACCAATGTGGTTCATCACGGGCCGCCGGGCCCAGACGCTCACAGAAGCCACACGCGGATCGGGGCGGTCCTCGTTCAGAAAAATCCCCTACGCCCACCCGCCTACAACGGCCCAAACCCCGGCTCAAGACCGAACAGCAGACCTACAACCCATCACACCAGCGCTGCCGCCGCGCCGAAGCGTCTCCCCGGCAATCGAGGTTAGAGCCGGTTCCGGCGATCACGTCGTAGACGGCCCTGCCTCCCCCCGTGGCGGGGCCGTCACTCGTGCAGGGCGATGGACCGACTAGGGTTCCCTTCGACGTTCAGGGGCACCATGCAGCAGTTGCTCCGGTTGGGGACTTTCGCCCGACCGACGGCCAGTCCGCGACGTACACTCCCCATGTACGGTCGTACCTGATGGTGCGAAAGCTGAAGAAGGAAGTCCGCGAACTCGTCGAGTACGTGGACGCCCATGGATGGACCGTTGAGGAGCCGTCAGGGCGGGGATACCTCAAGGCGAGGTGTCCCTGTGGCCGACACCTAGAACGCATCAGCTTCACGCCATCAGGCAGTCGGACACTGATGAACAAGCGCAAGAAGTTCGAGCGCACCGATTGCTGGCCGAAGGAGGGACGAGGATGAGTGGTCACCACGTAATCGTGGAGTTCGAGGGTCCAGTCACCGTGTTCGGTAAGCGCGAGCACATCGAGGGGCTCGCGGACGACATCATGGATCACCTCATCGCCTGCGGTACCATCGATCCCGACGTTTCTGAGACCTATGACCGGCTCGACGAGAACGTGAAGCTCGAAATCAGCCTCACAAGTCCCATCGATGATCCCGCAGATGCAGTCAGTGACGCGATGTCAGCTGTCCGGTCAGCCTTTCACGCCGCAGAAGTTGGTACTCCCGGGTGGGAGCGGGTGATCGCCGCCATGCGCAGCACCGTGTCGTCTTCATCGGATGGGAACTTCGCGACAGCGAGCTAGACGCACCCGTTGGCCGGCTGAGAGTGACATCTTCCTATGGCGCCGATGCCGTCGTTCGTCCACGGGTTTACTACATCGCCTGTGCGGCCGTCTCCCGGGCGTGCGACGATCACGGCATGTGGCACCCATCCCGCAGACCTTCCGACCGTCCTGGCGTGGCAAACGCTCGCCCCGGACCTCGGGGACCTGGACGCGGCCCGGAAGCTCTGAACCTGACAGGCTTCCTAGCGCGCTCCCCGGCGGTGCTGGCAACTCCCGCGGTCGAGAGTCACCCCCCACCCCTCGACCACGCTCCGTGACGGTGCCTGGCGTCGGTGCGTCGTCGCGTTCGCTGGTCCTGTTGGCGTTGCCGGTGGTGCGCTGGGGTGGGCAGCGCCTGGCCGTCTTCGCTGCCAAGCAGGACGCAGCGTGCAAGAGCCGACGGCCAGGCGTGCCCTGGAGTAGGCATGGTCAGCGACTGGTGCGGCCGAGGAGTGCGTCGGGACGGCCGGCCTGGCGGACCTCCTCGATCTCGTCGGGGTCCGTGCTGGTGAGGTCGGCCTTCGCGAGTTGGCCGTCGCTGCCGGGAGGGGGACCTGGGGGCACTCATGCTGCGGGGGGCTCCTGTATCGGGTTCGGGAGGGCAACGATGGTGGGCAGCGTCGAGAAGCGACCACGGGCCACACGCGACGGGGCCACCTACCACGTCTGCCGGGCCCGCGTCCGGCTCCGGGGCGGCGAGCAGCGGTCGAGGACGTTCGCGAGGAAGGTCGACGCCGACGCGTGGATCACCGAGCAGGAAGCGGGAAAGAGCGACGGGACGGGGGCCGACCCCAAACGCGGCCGGACCCTGTACGGCCGGTTGCTGGATCGGTGGTGGGAGACCGGTCGCCACGCGGTACGCCCCTCGACGCTCGCACGCGACGAGTCCTACCTCCGCAACCACGTCCGCCCGCGCTGGGGCGACTGGCAGCTCGCAGCGATCGAGCGGGCCGACGTCGTCGGCTGGGTCGGGGAGCTGTCCGACCGTGGTCTCGCGCCGGCCACCGTGAGGAAGATCCACCAGCTGTTCGCGGCGTCGCGCGAAGAGGCCGTGACCGAGCGGTACCTCGGCGTCTCACCGTGCCGAGCCATCCCGCTTCCAACGATCAAACGCGAGCCCATGCGGTTCCTGAGCCCGGACGAGGTCGCGCGGCTGGCCGACGCCATCGACCGTCGCTACCGGGCCGCCATCCTCGTCCTGGCCTACGGCGGCCTCCGCATCGGGGAACTGGCCGCGCTGACTCCCGACCGGGTCGACGTCGACCGTCGTCAGCTCCACGTCGTACGGACGGTGTCGTGGGTGAAGGGGCACCGTCATCTCCACGAGTCGAAGACGGCCGCGGGGCGGCGGTCACCTTCAACCGACACCGTTCCGGGCGCGCCAGTTCGTCCCGGCGCTACGCGCGGCCGGGCTCGGCCGGGTCCGCGTTGACGACCTCCGTCACACCGCCGTCAGTCTCGCGTCGGGCGCGAACCTGAAGGCGGTCGCTGGGCGGGCCGGCCACTCGTCGGTGGCTTTCACCCTCGACCGGTACGGCCACCTCATGGACGACCACGACGCGGATCTCATGGACGCGCCAGACATCGTCGGGCGGGCGGCCGACGGGTCGGGCAACGTCGTCTCGCTCCGCGCGCGGGAGGCGTGAGGTGGGACACCGACGGTGTGTTCCACGAGGGTTCGTACAGGGTTCAGGACCGGTCCCGCTCGATGCGGAAACCGGCCCTG
>JBDNIX010000230.1:0-3872 GCA_041688045.1 Nitriliruptoraceae bacterium | reverse complement strand
GGTCGGCGCCCTTCCGACCGACGTCTCCTCACCGCTGCTCGTGCTCATCGCGCGCGGCAATGTTGCGCTCGCCACGGTCTTCAACGCCGCCAACACCGCCCTCGCGCCCGTGGTGGTCCCAGCCCGGGACATCCCCTGGCGAGGGGTGAAGGGCATGCGCCTCCTCCTCGATCACGAGTACCACCGCACCGACAGTGACATCGTCTGGCGCAGGGTCCGGGAGGAACTGCCGGCGCTCCGGGAAGCCATCCATGCCGAGGTGGATCGGTAACGCTGCGAAGCGCGGTCGGAGGCTGCTGGGCAACGCCGACCTGCGGCGATCCGGTGTGCGCGGCGGGGAAGCGGCCGAACGCCTGCGCGAGGTCGTCCGTGGCTGACGAGTCGCCCTGGACCCGCACGGCCTTGTTGCCATCACCGTGAGGCCACCGATCGGTCGAGCGCCAACTCGACGACGAGTTCGTCCAGGAGCTGCTCCTCGTGCACCGCGCGACCGTGGGCCGCGATCGCCGGCGCCAGATCCGGATCCCAGCTCGCGGCAGGGGGTGCGGTCTCCAGCTGCCGGCCGGCGCTCGTAGCCGCCACCTCGTAGTCGGCTCGGCCCATCCGCCACGGCGTGGCCCCGAACCGGTCGACCAGCAGGTTCCCGATGCGGATCCCACCACCGTCGAAGTCGACGTGGAAGGCCAGCCCCGCGCCGGCATCGGCGAGCTGGCCCAGCAGAGTCTGCACCGCTCCCGAGGGCTGCCCGTCGGTGCACACCAGCGGCGGCGTGCCCGTCCCCAGGTGGTCGGTCACGGCCGCGACCACGGTCGGGTTCTCGCACACCAGCACCTGCCGGCCCGGCAGATCGGACCAGTCGGCGGGATGACGAACCAGCATCCGTAGCGTCACACGGCAGGGTTCACCCGCGTCCGCGTGCGCCCGCAAGGTGGTGGCGAGCAGCCCGTCGCCGTCGGGGCGCAGCCCGGCAACCAGCGCCGGTGCGGACAGCTCATCGAGGAGCACGCCGACGCGTGCCCACAGTGCCCGCCGCTCAGCGGCGCTGCGGTCGCGGCGAGGCAGGCCGGTCACCGCCTCGATGCCGCGCAGCACCAGCGTGGCCAGCGAGGTGTCGTCGTCCAACGCGTGGCTGTCTCCCAGGGTCGTGGCGGCCAGCTGGGACAACGGCACGCCGTTGGCCGGCAGCCGGCGGAGCACGGCCAAGGCCTGCTCGCCCAGTTCCGAGGCGGTCGCGACGTCGCCGGCCAGGCGACGCAACAACCCGGTGGCCGCCAAGTCGTCGGCCCACGCGGCCAACGCCCGCTGGACCGCCACGGCGTCGTCCCGCAGCCGCTGGTGGACAGCACTCCACTGCAGTTGCTCGGCGTCCGCCGCGGCGGCCCGGTCGACCACGGGACCACGGAGCACCTCGACGAGCGCACCGAGGTCCCGCGCGATCCCTGCGCGGGCGAGGATGCGCTCGAGCTCGGCCACCTCGACGCTGATGGAGCGGGCGGAGGTGGGGCGACGGCCGACGAGCCGTTCCAGCGCATCGCGTTGCGCGTCGGTCGGTGCGTTCAGACGCAGCCGGCCTGGCAGCGGCCGTCCGCGCTCGAGTCGGGCCTGCACCCGATCGACGATCCAGGCCAGATCGTCACCGAACAGCGCCTTCGCCCGTACCCGGTCGACGGTCACAGGGCCGAATCCCGGCCGTCGGCGTCCACCACCTCGAGGCGGTCGCGACCGTTCCACACCCAGCGGTGCACCCCGATCGCGTCGATGCCCGGCCGCGTGGACAGCTGATGGATCGCGATCGCGGGGACCGTCGGATAGCAGGCCCACTCGCGTTCGCTGGTCATAGCGACGTCGAGGTCGAAGCGCACCAGCAGGTCCAGGCACTTGGCCCGCATGTCAGCGTCGATGCCGACGAAGGCCTCGTCGAGGGCAATCAGGCGAGGCGCGTGCTCGTCGGCGCTGCGGTAGTGGGCGGCGGCTGCGGCGAACTGTGGCACGGTCAGGGCCAGCGCCTTCTCGCCGCCCGAGCCGGTGCCGTGGGTGCGGCGGGTCAGGCGGACCCAGGTGCCCTCCTGCTCGCGCTCGACGGCGAACAGGTGCCAGCGGCGGTAGTCGAGCGCCTGGGTGAGGTGCTCCTGCCAGGTCGCGGTGTCGTCGGCGTCGCGGACCTCGCGGATGCGGGCCTGCAGGAAGGCGCCGAGTGCCTCCCGGTCCTCGGCGGACCAGACGTGGTCCGCGGCCAGCAGCCGCCGGCGCGCGTCAGCCAGAGCCTCGGGCCCATCGGGCCGCGGCTTCCAGCTGAATCGCAGGCGCATACCCGTGCTCGTGGGTCGCGCCGCGAGCTCGGCGTTCATCGCGGCGACCATCGACTCACCGGCCCTGATCAGCTCGTGGAGCTGGGTGGCGATCTCACCGACGAGGTGATTCTCGAGCACCTCACGCTCGCGGGCGTCCAGCAGGCTCTGGCGGTGGGTGACCTCGTCGGCGAGCTGGTCCTCGAGCTCGGGCATGGAGGCGGTCCGGCCCTGGAACGAGGTGGTGACCACGAACAGGTCGTCGTCGAACGTGCCCGTGGGCTGCAACGCGTGGGGCAGCAGGGCCTGCTCCAGGGTGGTGTAGTGGCCGTGCAGCCCACGCTGGACGCGCTCCCAATCGACGTCGCCCGCGTCGGCGTCGGCCAGTTCCTCGTTGACCCGGCGAGCGATGCGCACGGCGGGGCCGGGGGCCCAAGGTTCATCGCCGTCGGGGGCGTCCACGTCCACCTCGACACCAGCAACGACGAGGAATCCCGCGCGGACCAGGCGGCGGAAGTGCTCGACGGCGGTGGCGCGGGCAGCCTCCTGCTCGGTGAGCGCGCCGATGTGCTGCTCCGCCTCGGTCGCGGCTCTGGCACGTGCGACGAGCTGCTGCTCCCGCTGGTCGCCGACCTCCTCGCCCTGCTCGGCGAGTCGGCGCTGACGGGCCCGTGCCTGCTCGACGCGGGCGATGATCTCCTCGGCGGTGCGGCCAACCGCTGCCTGGAGTGCGTCGCGTCGGGTCGCCGCGTCGGCCGCGGCACCCTCGGCCGCCTTCGCCTGCGCGCGCCGCCGGTCACGTTCGGCAGCGGCGCGGTCGCGCTCGACGGTGGTGCGGTCGAGCTGCCGGAGGCTGGTGGCGTGGACCGTCACGGCGGCCCACAGCTCGGTGAGGGTGGAGCGGTAGGTGGCGAGGTCGGCCAGCAGCCCCTGCGGGTCGTCGGCTCGGTCGGGGACGCCGAGGTCCGCGGCGGCCTGCGCGCGGGCGGTCTCCGCCGTCTCGAGTCGCGCGTGTACCTCGGCGACCTCCCTCTCGGCGTCCGCGACCCGTTCGCGGTGGTGGGCGACTTCGGCACCCGCGCGAGTGGACCCGTAGTGGGCTTCGCGCAGAGCATCCTCACCCGGGAAGGCGTCGTGTTCTTCCTGCCCCGTGGCGAGCCACTGCTCGACCTGGTGGCGTTCGAGGCTCAACACACGATCGCGCTCGTCGAGCTCCGCGAGCTGGGCATCCAGCTCGGCGAGCCGGCGACGGCGGGCCCGCTCACGAGCGGCGTGCCCCAGGTGGGCGAGCTCGTCCTTGTGCCAGCGGCCGTGGAGGGGCCCGAGCTGCCAGCGACCGTCGGGGGCGACCCACACTTCTCCGTCGCCGTTTGCGCCGATGCCGGCCAGCAGCGCGGCGACGTGCTCGGTGGGCACCGCGGCGGCCGCGGCATCATCAGGAGCGACCGCCGGCACCAGGACGGGGGTGAGCCCGCCGTCGGCACGTGGGGGTGTGTCCGACGCGACGATGACCGCGTCGTCGGCGTCGACCAGTGCACCGTCCGGGGTCACCCATGCGTCCAGGAGCCCGGCGGCCTCGAGCGC
>JBDNIX010000229.1:0-5181 GCA_041688045.1 Nitriliruptoraceae bacterium | reverse complement strand
GTAGCTGACGCAGTCTCGGGGAATCTGGGGAGAACCGCTGGTGCACCCCCAGCGGAGTGACCACGACCGGGGCACCCAAAGGGCCATAGAGCTTGGCGAGATCACGCTTGGTTGTCTCGGACACGCACAGGACAAGGTCGGCTGCGCGGACGTACTTCTCCTTGGCTAGGTGCGGGTTGCCACCCGGGAACAACTCAGGCAACAGTTCGGGAATCATGTCATGCACCGTCGTGATTCGGTGCATCGCTCCCACGTACCGCACCATGTAGCTTGGGTCGTAGTAGGTGTGGTGCACCGCGTCGCATGCTCGGGTCCGGCTGGCCATTCGGTTGGCGAGCCGCAACACGCGGCGATGGCCAAGACGGCCGGGAAGCGCCCTACCGATACCCCGATCCAAGTAGTGCTCACTCTTGGCGAACCGGGCCGTAACCGGTTGAACAGCGTGCTCGTTGGCTGTACGGAACTGGTCGATGAGCTCGGCGAAATAGCGGGAAATCCCTCCACGGTGCTGCAACGTCGAAATCTGATCGTCGATCGTTATGCGCACAGGGACCTCCGGTGAGCAAGAACGCACGACGAACCATCACACTGATACGCCCTGGGTCTGATGGAGACTCAGCTCATTGGATTCCAACCGGGTGGCTGGTCTCGGTCTGGTGATGGTAGTGGGTCTCGTACTCGACCGGCGGGATGTCGTTGAGCGTGCCGTGGAACCTCTTCTCTTGGGGTCGGCCCGGCAGCGGTGTCGAGAACCCGAGATCGTGGGCGTCTGGGAGGCCGCTGCTCGATGTCGACGTGCACGACAGGTGTGGTGCACGTGGGGGCGGGTTCGTGCGACGTCATGATGTCGGCGTGGTGCTGTTGAGCTGGACGATGAGTTCGCGGTTCGCGGCGCGCGCCGCGTCGAGGTCGCGGTCGCGGTCTTGGAGTTGCAGACGCAGATCGATCGTCTGCTGTTCCAAGGTGGTGATGCGCTGGTGGAGTCCGTCGATGTCGTCAGGTGCGCCGAGGCCGGACTCGTGCCAGGTCTGCTCGCCGAGCAGGTCGGACAGACGGGCTTCGAGCTGTCGTGTTCGCGCGGCGAGTCGGGTGCAGCGATGTTGGGAGGCGAGCAGGTCGGCCTGCAACGAGGCACGAGTAACGCCGTGCTCGCCAGCTCTGTCGTGAGGAGGTCGGGTCTGCGCAGCGTGGACCTGCTCGAGGAGGTCGTGGTGGCGGTAGAGGAAGGTGCGGTCCACGCCGGCATCGTGGGCGATGTTGGTGATGGTGATCTCGTGACCGTGGTCGACGGCGGCCGTCAGGACGGCCAGGACACGCTCGCGACGTCGTTGCGAGTCGGCTTGTCGTCCTGCGGTCATGGCTGTGATGGTCTGGGAGGTCATGGACGGCCCTCGGGTCGGAAGGTTGGGAGGGGCTGACGGATGCTGGGCATGCCCAGCATCGCGGTGCGATGACGACGCACCACAGCGACGGCCTGTTCGACCTGGCCCCGGTCGGCGTCGGTGAGCTCGGCGAGTCCGCCGGTGATCTGGTCGATGAGACGACGGATCGCGGTGATCTCGTGATCGGAGGGCATCGCTTCGGTGCGTGCCCAGTCGTCGATGCCGTCGCTCGTGGCAAGCAGCCGTTCACGGTTGCGCAGCAGGTCATCGAGGTAGGCCTGCAGATCAGGCAGGTAGGACACGTCGGTGCGGAAGTGGTCGCACCCGACGCAGCGGAACCGGTAGGGGCAGGCGTTGCCGCCGGCGGAGACGTTGGACGGCTCGGCGCAGTTGCCGAACGGAACGGCGACCTCGCCGATGGCCCGACGGGCATGTTCGGAGTCCAGCAGCTGCTCGACGGTGCGCCAGACCCTGGTGCCGTGCCGGTCGAACTGCATCGCCGCGACCTTGTCGACGGCCTCGTGCCGCCGTTTCTCTCCAACCCGGTAGTAGCGGGTGGTCGTGTCGAGCTTGCGGTGGTCCATCAGCTCCGCGAGGACATCGATGCCGACACCGGCATCGGCGTGACGTTGCGCATAGGTGTGCCGATAGGCATAGAGCACCGCCTTGGACTTGTCGAACGGGGTCCCATCGATGGTGACCAGCGGCGGCATCGCATCGATCCAGACACGGTGCGCGAACGCCAGACTGAACGCGGTGATCGCACGGACCCCGTGCGGGTTGCGCCGATCGGTCGGCAGCAGCCGCAGCAGGCCGATCGGGGTGTCCGGAAACCGGGCACGGACCTGACGCTGCTGGGCCAGGATGACCTCGGCGGTGGGTTCGGTGATCGGCAGACGACGGCCGAGCCGGTTGGCCTTGTGGTTGTTGTAGACCAGCACCGCGCGGCCGTCGTCGTCACGGGCGAGACAGTCGAACGGCAGGTCACAGATCTCTTCGGGTCGGCGGCCGGTGTCGATCGCCAACTCGAATCCGGCACGCATCACCGGCGATGCCACCGCGTCGAGGTGCGAGCAGATCTGGCGCATGACCCCCAACGGCAGGTCACGGCCCGGCTCGCCACGTTCGGCCCGGCTGGGCATGTCCGCCATGGCAAGGGTGAAGTCCTCCCCGAGTCCGGCTGCTGGCCCGCCCGGACGGGTCAGGCCCATCGCCCGGACACGTGACAGGACATGTCGGACCTCGCCGACGCTGCGGATGCGGGCATCGGTGGAGATCTGGCCGGTCGATTCCTGGTAGGCCAGCCGGTGAAGGAACGTCTCCATGTCGCGACGTCCCAGAGCGGCGGGGACATCGCCGTGGTCGTCGCGCAGCGACAGCCTCGCCGACAGCCGCACCAGACAGTTCACATGGTGGCGCACGGCCAGGCCGCCGCTGGTCCGCCGGCCGGGCCGGATCTTGCGTCGTGGGAGGTCGTCGGCTGCCCACCGTTTCGTGATCTGTCGCAGCCACGGCTGGCTGATGTTGACGAACGACACCGTGCCGTGATGGCCGAACACGGTGAGGTCCCACACGTCCTGGTCGACTTCGGTCTCCGGGGTTGACAAGGCTCGCCGGATGTGGGCGGTCGACGCGTTCACCAACGCCTGGAAGGTCCCGTCCGGGTCGGCGGCGATGACATGTTCGGCGATGGTTGACACCTGTTGGCTGCGCAGCGCGTTGACGAACGCACGCAGATCGCCGTCCTTGGTTTTGACCCGATCGCGCCGCGATCGCAGTTGCAACGCGACCAGGACCTCGACCACGACCGTTGACGGCAGACCGCGGAAGTTGACCTGCCCGCCCCGGCTCACCGGCGGCTCCGTGACCTGCCACCGACCCTCATCGAACGTGCTGTCACGTTTGCCTTCCCGACGCACCCGCAGCTGATGGGCGTCGCAGTAATGGCCGTCGCGATTGCGTGGCGGCCGCAGACACGCCACCACCAAACACCCGCTGTCGGTGTTCGTCTCCCACCCTCGTGCCTGTGGCGGCCGCGTCGCCAACATCCCGATGTCGGCGACGGCGAGGCCGGCACGGCCAAGCCGGGCGCGGCACGACTGGCACACCCCGGCTGCGGCCGGCGCCGTGGCCGAGCAGCCCGTGGCCACACATGTCGGACGGCCCAACAACGGATGCTGCGCAGGGATCGACATCACCGATGTGGCCGGATCCCATCCGATCTCGTCAACGAACACCGGGTCGATCAGAGCGGCCAGCCGTGCTGTCCTCCCCTCCAGCGCCACCCCGGCCAGCACATGCGGATAGACCGAACGGACGTCGACAGCTTCCGGCAGCGGCCTGACCGCGCTCACGGCGCCACCCCCATCGGGCGCGGACCAGCGACACGTTCCACCGCATCACGCAACCTCGCCGGATCGGGATGCAAGTAGACCTGCGACGACGACACCGACGCATGCCCAAGCAACTCGGCGATCTCGTCCAATCCAGCTCCCGCGTCGGCGAGATTGCTCCCGAACGCATGCCGCAGCTGGTGCGGTGCGATCACCCGTGACAGGCCGGCCCGCCGCGAACACGCCGTCAGCTGTTCGTTCAACGCATCCGGACGCATCGGCGCACCAACCGGATCACGGAACAGATTGACCAGCACGAAGTCCGACACCGCCGCAGCCGGCACCGTCAACCGTTCGAACTCGTAGCCGTCGAAGGCCTGCACCACCAGCGAGTCCAACGGCACCACCCGCTGCCGGCGCGACTTCGCCCACGCCCCGTTGCCGTTGTCCCGCCGCACAACATGCAGATGAGCCCGCTCCACCGCACAGCCCAGACGGCGCGAGTCCGCCGCCAGATGCACATCGCTGCGACGCAGCCCGCACGCCTCCCCGCGGCGCAGCCCCGCCCGTGACAACAGCAGCACGATCAGCCGGTCGCGTGCCGAACGGCACGCCAACACCAACGCCACGATCTCGTCATCCGACGCCCGATCCACCGGCGCGTCCGGTTCCACCAGGCGATGCCGGGCACGCAGCCGCCACCCCATCCGGCCGTCCTCGCCACGGGCCGCGTCCGGTAGATCCCGCTCGTCGGCCAGCTCGTAGACCACCGCCAACAGCTGCGACGGGGCCCGTCCCGACGCCACCGCATGCGACACCAACCCGCGCACCGCCGCCAGCACGCCGTTGACCCGCCGCGGCCCGCGCACCGGCTCGGCCCCCGGGCCAGCCAACACACGCCCGCCCACGGCCGTGTCGGCGCCGGCCGCCGACGTGTCCGGCCCGGCGTGGCGTAGCCACGTCATGAACAGACCCAGATGTTCGACCCCGGCCTGCCAGTCCCGGCCGGTCAGATCGCACCACCGCAGGAACAACGCCAGACTTCCCGCGTAGGCACGTGTCGTCAGCTCCGCGCCGTCACGCCCGAAGCGCACATGATGCAGAAACGCGTCCGCGTCAGGCGCCACCGCCAAGTCGTCGTCGAGCACCGTCCAGTACGCGCCCCCCGTCGGCAACCTCACCCGGAACGCCCGCACGGTGGCTCCAATCTCGCGCACGTGCACTACTACCAGCAACGTGCACCACAACCCCGTAGGTGTGACGTACCAACAGCCCCCGCGACCCTCTATGCCACATGGCACCACCCCTGCCCGACCCCAAGAGAAATCCGTTCGTTGTTGAACCAGTGGACCCACCCGAGGGTGGCGAGCTCGACGTCGTCGACGCCCTTCCAGGGTCCCTGTCCGGGTCCGCGGATCAGCTCCGACTTGTACAGCGAGTTGGTCGCCTCAGCGAGCGCGTTGTCG
>JBDNIX010000228.1:0-2568 GCA_041688045.1 Nitriliruptoraceae bacterium | reverse complement strand
GGACGGGGCAGCCGACCTGCTCGTCGCCCTGTTCGCCGCGTACCGCGACGAGGACGCCACGCTGGCGGAGATCAACCCCCTGATCCGCCGTCCGGACGACACCGTGATCGCACTGGATGCGAAGGTCACCCTGGACAGCAACGCGGCCTTCCGCCACGACGGCTACGAGGAGTGGCAGATCCCGGGCATCGACGCCGACGATCCCCTGGAGGCGGAGGCCAAGGAGAAGGGCATCCAGTACGTCAAACTCGACGGCGAGGTAGGCGTACTCGGCAACGGCGCGGGGCTGGTCATGGCGACGCTGGACGTGGTCGCACAGAACGGCGGACGAGCCGCGAACTTCCTGGACGTGGGCGGTGGCGCCTCAGCGGACGCGATGGCGGAGTCGCTCGGGCTGGTCCTGAAGGACCCGTCGGTCAAGAGTGTGTTGGTCAACATCTTCGGGGGCATCACCCGCGGTGAGGAGGTGGCGAACGGCATCATCGAGGCCACCGACCGGCTGGGTGAGTTCCCGGAGAAGCTGGTGATCCGCCTGGACGGCACCAATGCCGAGGAGGGACGACGCATCCTCGAGGACGCCGCCCTGCCGAGCGTCATCCCGGCCGCGACCATGCAGGAGGCCGCTGCAAAGGCGGTCGAGCTGGCCGCCCAGGCCTGAGGCGAAGACACGACCGCGCCCGACGTGGCGCACAGGAGCAGTTCATGAGCATCTTCATCGACGAGAACACCACGGTCGTGGTCCAGGGAATCGGCTCCCAGGGCACGTTCCACGCCAAACGCAACCAGGACTACGGCACCAAGGTCGTGGCCGGCATCCACCCGAAGAAGGGCGGCACCACCTGGGATGAGCTCGACCTGCCGGTGCACGGCACGGTCAAGGAAGCCGTCGCAGCCACCGGCGCCAACACCTCGATGGTGATGGTGCCCGCGCCATTCACCAAGGACGCGATCCTTGAGGCCTACGAGGCGGGGATCGAGACGATCATCACGATCACCGAAGGCGTTCCCGTCCACGACATGACCGAGGTGTACGACACGGTCGTGCGGCGTGGTGGCGTGCGGCTGCTGGGCCCGAACTGTCCGGGGATGATCTCGCCGGGCAAGTCCAATGTCGGCATCATCCCGGCGGACACCACGATGCCCGGGAACGTCGGTCTCGTGAGCCGGTCCGGGACCCTGACCTATCAGATCATGCACGAGTTGGCCCAGGCGGGTATCGGCATCTCCACCTGCGTCGGGATCGGAGGCGACCCGGTCATCGGCACGCAGTTCCTCGATGTGATCGAGGCATTCGCGGCCGACCCGGACACGCACGCGATCGCGTTCGTGGGCGAGATCGGTGGCGCCGAGGAACAGCTGGCTGGCACGTGGATCCGCGTCAACATCCCGGACACCCCGGTCGTGGGCTACATCGCGGGCTTCGAGGCCCCGGAGGGCAAGCAGATGGGCCACGCCGGCGCGATCGTCAAGGAGGGCGGCGACGGTGGCGAGTCGGCGGCGGAGAAGAAGGAGATCCTCGAGGGGTACGGCATCTCGGTCGCCATGAACCCGTCCGAGGCGGCCCAGCTGATGATCGAACGGCTGGGCTGAATCGGCCGCGATCCTGCCGGAACATGAACGGACCCCCGGCGAGCCGGGGGTCCGTAAGCCGGGACGCGCGGGGCACGGCGTCGACCGGCGCACGATCGACCACAAGAGGGTCGATCGCCGGCACATCGTTCGATGGGGCGTCGAACATGGTGATGTGCCGTGACGGCCAGGGGCAGGCCGTCACCCTAGTTGTAACCCCGAAAGCCCCCCCGATGTGCCTGACCGTGCGTCATTCGCGCGTAACCCGACCCAATGAGTGCGTTCAGCGCACGAATGTTGCCGGGAAAGGACCTACGATCGGGGTCGCCGCCGGGCTGGTCGTCCACCCTTTCGCCTCGCCATTGCCACCGAGGAGATCCTGATGCGTGCCGCCGCCGCTCTGTCGCGTGCCGCCGATGGCGGCATCGCGGCCGCCGAGGCCGCTGATGCCGTGGGCGCGCAGGTCGGCATCGGTAGCGAACTGGCCGTGGTCTTCGCGACGGGAGATCACGTGGATGCGATGGCGTCCATCGCGGCGGCCGTCGAGGCGCGCCTGGAACCGGGTGTGGTGTTCGGTGCGGTCGCCCAGGGAGTGGTCGGCCCCGGCGAGGAGGTCGAGTCCGGTCCAGCGGTCACGGTCTGGGCGGCCGACCTCGGCGGTGTCAAGCCCCGGCCCTTCCGATCCTGGTCGGTCCGCACGCCGGACGGTGGAATTGCGGTTGCCGGGTGGCCGGACCCGCAGGTCGACGAGGTCACGATCGTGTGCGCGGATCCCTATTCGTTTCCGATGACCGAGGTGGTCACCCGGATCGGTGACCAGCGCCCCGTCCACCGCATCATCGGTGGGCTGGTGACCGCGGGGGCGGCCCAGTCACGGTTGTTGCTCGACGACCGGGTCCACGAGGACGGGGCGGTCGGGGTGGTGTTGCCCGCAGCCGCCGTCCGCACGGTCGTTTCGCATGGTTGTCGTCCCGTCGGGACCCCCTTCACGGTCACGGC
>JBDNIX010000227.1:0-3077 GCA_041688045.1 Nitriliruptoraceae bacterium | reverse complement strand
CGGCCCACGGGCGGCCGTCGGCGATCCGGCTGAGTCGAGGCATCCCGCAGAAGGTGTCGAAGGCGTGGTCGGTCTCGCGGGCGTACTGCGTGATCGACGTCCGGTCGGCGTGGATGGAGAACGACGCGCCGATCGCGTGGCCGCGCCGCCACACGGTCCGGGCGTGGTCCTGGGTCGCGAACGGCGTGGTCCGACGGTGGGCGTCCAGGATGGCGCGCTCGACGGCCTCCGCACGGACGGTTTCCGCGACGATGCCGACCACGAACAGGTTCACACGGGTCCTCGCGGGCTGTCGGACGGCAGGACGGGCAAACCTAGTGGCTCGGCCCCGACGATCCGCGGCGCACCACCAGCAACAGCGTGATCAGCACCGCGCCGTAGACGGCCAGGCGCAGTTGGCCGAGGGGGCGCAGTACCTCGTCGACGATACCCAGGGCCGCAGCACCCACGACCGGCCCGGTCAACGATCCGATCCCACCGATCGCCAGCACCAGCAGCACCCGTACGTCGACCTGGGCGAATGCGTACGACGTGGGGCTGATGAAGGCCTCGTGGTGGGCAAACAGGGCACCCGTGAGGCCCACCATGGCAGAGCCGACCAGCCCGGCCAGAATGCGGTACCGCGCCACGTCGATGCCGGCCAGTTCCGCGCCCACCGGATCGTCCTTCAGCGCCCGGAACGCCCAGCCGACGTGGGACCGCTCCAACCAGCGGAACACCGCCAGGAACCCCACGACCACGGCGAGCAACAGGTAGTACGACGCCATGCCGTCCCGCAGGATCGTGCCGCCAGCGGGCACCAACACGCTTCCCTCGGGCAGAGCCGGGCCGGCCGCCCGGACGACCCGCCCCGTCTCGCCGCCCGTCAGGTCCCGCAGGCCCTGGACCACGTTGGTGAACACCAACGAGAACGCCAGCGTGATGATGCCGACGAAGATCACCTCGAGGTTGCGGCGGACCGCGACCCAGCTGAACACCCCACCCAGCACCGTGGCCGCCAGCACCCCGACCGGCAGCGACGCCGCCAGCGGCCAGCCCCGGTCGTCGGCCAGGATCACCGAGGTGTAGCCGGACACTCCGGCGAGCGCCCCCAGGCACAGGAACAGCTGCCCGGTGCTCCCGAAGATGACGTTGAAACCGATGGCGTAGGCGGCGAACACCAGCGCCGTCGACGCCAGTGACAGCAGGTAGCCGGACCCGCCGAGCAGCAGCGGCACGATGCCCAGCAGGATCGCTGTGACGACCACCGGGAGGTAGGCGCGCCAAGCGTCCGCGGGGTGCGTCGCGCCGGTCCGGGGTCCGAGCTGCGCCGCCATCACGACACCTTCCCGAGGATGCCGGCAGGGCGCACCACGATGGTCAGCATCGCAACCACCAACAGGATCACGATGGTGACGAACGCCCCGATGTAGAACGACGCGAGCGCATGGACGATACCCAGCAGCAGGCCCGCCACCACCGCGCCCGACACGCGCCCGAGGCCACCCACGACCGTGACGATCAGCGCCAGGATCGTGATGTCCAGTCCGTCGGTCGCGCCGACCGACGAGATCAGCCCCTGGGTGAGCGCGAACAGTCCGGCCAGCAGCCCACTCAGCACGAACACGACCGTGCGGGTCCGCGACAGGTCGACGCCGCACAGCGCCGCGCCCTCCTCGTCCTGCACCATCGAGCGGACCGCCCGCCCGAAACGCGTCCACCGCAGGAAGACGATCAGGCCCACCAGGGCCACCACCGCGACCCCCGACGCGATCAGGCTGCCTCGGCGCATCGACACGCCCACCACGTCGATGGCAGGCCCCGCGACGGGCACGGTGAGAGCGGTGAAGGGTTGGGTCGTGATGAGGATCCCGTCCAGCAGGAACGCGACGCCCAACGTCACCAGGAGGCTCAGCAGCACGCGCCGCTCCCCCGCCAGCCGGTAGACGGGCCGCAGGAGTGTGGCGTCCAACAGCCACGCCAACGCTCCCCCTGCCGCCAGTGCCCCGGCGACGGCGACGACCATCGGCAGCTCGGCAGCCAGCAGGACCGCGCCCACCATCGCGGCCACGACGGCCAGCTGCCCGTGCGCGAGATTCAGCACTCCGCCCAGCCCGTAGATCAGGGTCAACCCGACGGCCACCAGCGACAGCTGCAGCCCGAAGACGATGCCGTCCAACAGAAACGTCATCAGGCCATCCCGAGGTAGGCCCGTTGGACCTCCGGATGGTCGCGGAGCTCGGCGGCCGTGCCCTGCAGGCAGATCCGGCCCAGCTCCATGACATAGCCATGGTCGGCCAGGTCCAGCACCCGCGGAACCTGCTGCTCCGCGACCACGATGGTCAGATCCTGATCGTCGCACAGCACGCGCAACGCGCCGTAGACCTCGTCCACCAGCACGGGTGCCAACCCGGTCGACGGCTCGTCGAGGAGCAGCAGCCGCGGCTGTGCCATCAGGGCCCGCCCGATGGCCAGCATCTGCTGCTCGCCACCGCTCATCGTCCCGGCCGCCTGGCGACGCCGCTCACGCAGCCGCGGGAACAGGGTCAGGACCTCGTCCAGTCGTCCCTCTCCCGGCTTGCGCGGATAGGCGCCCATCGCCAGGTTGTCGCGCACCGTCATGCCCGGGAACAGCCGCCGTTCCGCCGGGACGTACGCCAGGCCCGCCCGCGCGATCCGGAACGCCGGGTCGGTGACGATCGACCGGCCGTCGAACACCACGTCCCCGCGGGTCGCGCGCGAGAGTCCGCACACGGCCCGCAGCAGGGTCGACTTGCCGGCACCGTTCGAGCCGATGAGCGCCACCGCCGCACCAACCTCGACGCGGATGCTGACGCCGTGGACGACGGCGGTGTCGCCGTACGCGACGTGCAGCTCGTCAACCCGCAGCATGACCCGTGTCCTGCCGCCCCAGATACGCCGCGATGACCTGCGGGTGGCGCATGACCTCATCGGCAGCACCCTGCGCGAGCACGCGCCCCGCATCCAGCACCACCACCCGGTCCGCCAGCTGCGTGACCGCCGGCATGACGTGCTCGACCCACACGACGGTCACGCCCAGGTCGTCCCGGACGCTGCGGATGACCTGGACGAACCGG
>JBDNIX010000226.1:0-5242 GCA_041688045.1 Nitriliruptoraceae bacterium | reverse complement strand
TGATACCGGTCGGTGCCGACGGCATCAGTCGTCGGTGCGGCGGGGAGGTAGACGTTTCGCAGCCACTCGGCGGTTTCCTCCGCCACGATCCGGAGCGGATCCAGGCATGCGGCTGCGCGATGCTGCAGCTGCGGAGCCTCCCGAATCAGTCGGCTGATCCGCCGGGGAAATGCGCCGCCGTCGGCGACGGCAGCGTCCAACTGCTCCGCCACGCTCCTGGCCTGACGAGCCGCGGCCATCGCGCCGCGATCCATGCCGGCTTCCATGCGCCGACGCCACTGAGCCAGGGCTTCGGGCAGGGTTTCGATCCGCCGAAGAAGGGCCTCCTGCCCGGCCGAGGTGGAGGTGTCCTGTACCTCGAGGACGTCGCGCATCTCGGGGATCGTGGACGCGATGTGGCCGAGGTCACGGTACGGGTCATCGCAGGCATGGGCCTCGATGGCGGGATCGAGGTGGTCAGCCAGGGCTCGGATCGCCAGCTGTTCGTCCGGGTCGGTCGTGGCCGGTAGGTCGCGGAGCCGTTGACGGGTCCGGCGCAACAGGTCGGCTTCCCGGGTGATCGAGTCCGGCCCCAGGTCGCCCCATCGGTGGTCATGCCCGGAGACGCCGAGGTAGGTGGCCGCCATCGGGTTGAGCGCGGCGATGTCATCGACGAATTGGTGCGCGAGGTCGAAGACGGGATGGTCCGTGGTCACGCGGCATCCGCAGGTCGGCAGGTCTGCAGGTCGGCAGGGAGCGAACCCTACGCCGTGGCGTCGGGCAAGACCGGACAACGCGTAGGCTACGGACGTCGAAAGGTACATGGTGTGGCGTGAAGGCTACGTCGCGGGCGGACAGACGCGGTTCTTCGTTCGTGCGCTCGGATCGCCGTCGTGGGACGTCCCGGACGACGAGGAACCCAAGGACGACCTCGTCGTGCTCCTGCACGGATGGCCGGAGGACTCGTCGTCCTGGCACCTGGTGGCACCCCGTCTGGTCGCGGCGGGCTATCGGGTCGCCTGCCCGGACCTGAAGGGATTCGGACGCTCCGACGCCCCTCACCGCGGCTACGACCCCGAAACCCTCGCCGACGAGATCGCCCAGCTGATCCGGGGCTTGCACGCTCGCAAGGCCGTGCTGGTCGGGCACGACTGGGGCGGTGCCGTGGCACTGGCGACCGCGTTTCGCCACCCGGGACGTGTCCGTGCGCTGGGCGTCGCGTCGTCGCCGTTCCGACAGATCGACCTGCGTGCGGCCTGGCACATACCTCTGCTCAATATCCCCCTGGCGCCTCAGCTGGCGTTCCGGGTGGCTGGTGGGCCGCTGACGCGAGGGGCGATCCGCTACTCCGCGGTGGTCACGGACCCGTTCACCCCCGACGCGATGCAGCGCTATGTGGAGGCCGTGACCGCGGATCCGGCTGCCTGGCTGTCGTACTACCGCACGCTGTCGCGCAGGGCCGTCGTCGATGTGGCATTACGGCGCCTGCGGCGCACCGCGCCGTTCCTCCGTGGCCCGGACGGTCCCCACCGACTGCGGGTGCCCACGATGGTCATGTGGGGGGAGGACGACCGTGTCACGCCGTTCCACCTCGCCGCCAAGGTGAGCCGTGACCTGGACGCGACCCTGGTGGGAATTCCCGGCGTCGGCCACTTTGTGCACGAGGAAGCACCGGAGGCGGTCGCGGACACGATCCTGCAACTCGCTCGCGCGGCAGACGCGTCGGAGCGCGACACGGACCAACGATCCGAGCAGCACGGATGAGGATCGCGGTCCATCTGTTCGACGGGGCGGAGGAGCTCGACTGGGCGGGGCCGTGGGAGGTCCTGGCCTCCTGGGCCCAGGTCTTCGACGACGACGTCGAGGTCGTCACGGTGGCGGAACATTCCGGACCCGTGACCTGCGCCAAGGGACTACGTGTGCTGGCCGATCACACCTGGGACGACCTGGGTCCCATCGACGTCCTGATCTACCCGGGTGGGAACGGAACCCGTGCCCATCTGGGGGTCGCGTCGATCCAGGAACGCGTACGCGCGTTCCACGCCGCCGGCACCCTCATGGTCAGTGTCTGCACGGGATCGCTGGTCTATGCGGACGCGGGACTCCTCGACGGCCGACCGGCCACGACCCACTGGAACGCCCTCGATCACCTTGCCGAGCTCGGCGCCGACATCGAGGTACGACCCGACGACCGCTTCGTCGACGACGGCGACGTGATCACTGCGGCCGGCGTCTCCGCGGGGATCGATGCGGCCCTGCATCTCGTGGCACGCCTGTCCTCGGTGGAGCGTGCACGCGAGGTCCGGCGCGGGATTCAGTACGACCCGGAGCCGCCGGTGTGACCGACGTGGAATTGACCTCACTGCCGGCTGGCGTCGTCTTCGACTGTGACGGCACCATCGCGGACACCGAATCGCTGTCCTCCCGGGCATGGACGGAAACGTTGGCGACGCATGGGTACATCCCGGGCCCCGACGATTTCGATGCCGTCATCGGTCATCCGTTTCCGAAGAACTGGGCGTACTTCTCCGCGCGCGCGGATCTGGGGGAGCAGGCCGTCTTCCGCGCGTCGCTACGTGAGCGGTTCATCGAGTTGTTCGATCGCGACCTGATGATCTATCCGGACGCCGTCGCGACGATGCTAGCCCTGCACGCAGCGGGTATCCCGGTCGCGGTGGCGTCCTCGTCCGGTCACTCGCATGTGGACCGCGTCCTTGAGCGGGCAGACCTTGTAGGTGTCGTCCGGGTCGTCGTCGGCGCCGATGACGTGGAGCGGCACAAGCCGGACCCTGAGCCCTATCTGACGGCCGCCGCAGGCTTGGGGCTGGCCCCGACGAGCTGCACGGCGATCGAGGACACCGCCGTCGGCCTGGTGTCGGCTGGAAAGGCCGGTATGTTCACCGTAGGCATCGTCCGCGACCATGGCAGCCCGCAGGGCCTGGCGGGGGCGAACCGGGTCGTGGACGAACTCGCGCTGGACGTTCTTCGTCCAGACACCGCGTTCCGGACGGCCGTGTCCGACGCCTCGCGCGACGTCAGCGCGGGCGGGAGGTAGTGGTGGAAGCGGTCGATCTTGGTCTGTTGGTTCTCCGCGTGCTCGTCGGCGTGACATTCTCGCTCCACGGCTTCCAGAAGCTGTTCGGGTGGTTCGGCGGCGGGGGCCCATCTGCGACGGCATCCTGGTTCCGGTCGCTCGGTTTCGGCGACGGCCGGGTGGCTGCGTTGATGGCTGGCGCCAGTGAGGTGGGTGGTGGACTCGGACTTGCGCTGGGACTGCTGACACCCGTCGCGGCCGCAGCCATGATCGGGACGATGACCACGGCAGCGTTCGTCAACAACGCCGCGAAGGGCTTCTGGTCCGCAGGCAACGGCTGGGAACTCAACGGCTACCTGATCGTCGTGCCGTTCTCCGTGACGATCACCGGACCGGGTGCCTACTCCCTGGACGCGGTGGTGGGGTTCGAGGGCCTGTCCGGTCCGATAGCGGCGATCATCGTGCTCGCCGTCGGTGTCGGCCTTGGCTCGGTGCGCTACGCCACCCGGCAGCCCCCTGACTAGTCGAGCTCGATAGGGATCCTGTCCGAATGGCGGGGCCCACCCGTCGACGAGGTGTAGCGTTCACACGCGACGCCTCTCGCACGACCCCTCACGCGTCTAGGACATGTCTTGACCATCGGCGGCAGTATCGGGTTGATCATCCTCGGAGCCATTCTGGCCTTCGCGGTCACGCTCGACGTCAGCGGTATCGACATCGAGGTGATCGGCTTCATTCTCATGGCCGGCGGCGTGATCGGGTTGATCTTCGGACTCACCATGCGCCAGCGTCGTGCGGGAGGTACGCGGGGCGACGACCCCGGGTTCTGAGCCGCAACGTTCCGCCCGCGATCGTTCCGGCGGACTCCGGGTGTCCGCCGCGCGCGTGATGTTTGACGGCCGAGCCTCGTTCTGTTTCCCTAACGGCATTCGGTATTCCGAACGGCGTTAGGGAAAGCGGTGGCCGGACGGCAGGAGGAGCGACACGCCCACATGCGGTCGCGGCTCATCGAGGCCGCATGGCAGGCTGCCGAGCAGAACGGGGTCAACGAACTGACCCTCCGCGACCTGGCGCAACGGGTGGGCATGCGCGCGCCGTCGCTGTACGAGTACGTGGCCAGCAAGCGCGCGATCTATGACCTGATGTTCGCGAACGGCTATCAGGCGCTGATCACGCTCTTCGAGCAGCTGCCGCGGACCGGGGACGACCGCAGCGACCTGCTGGTCGGACTGCAGCAGTGGCTGGATTTCTGTCAGGCGAGCCTGCCGCGCTACCAGCTGATGTTCACCCGTGTCGTTCCCGCTTGGGAGCCCAGCGCCGAGGCCTACGCCGTCTCTGAACTGACCTGGCAACAGATGACGGACCGGTTCGTCGACCTCGGCCTCAGGTCGCCGGAGCTGTTGGACCTGTGGACGTCTCTGGCGGCCGGCCTGGCTGCCCAGCAGGCCGCCAACGCCCCTGACGGTGACCGGTATCGGCGGTTGGCTCCGGCCGCTGTCGACATGTTCCTGCAGCATACGAAGACGGGAGTACGGCGATGATGACCACGACGACGACACCCGCCCGTATCAACCGGATCACCGCAGAATGGCTCGGCGTGGCGGTCTACGACGACCTGCTGTCCCTGCTGCGCACCCTGGATCCGTCCGACTGGCAGGCCCCGACCGACTGCGACCGCTGGGACGTCGCGGCGATGGTCGGTCACCTGATCGGCGCAGCCCGGTCGCACATCCGTATGCGGGAGATGGTGCGCCAACAGTGGTATGGCCGCCGGCACGCGGGCGAGTTCGGTGGCAGCGCACTGGACGCCACCAACGACCTGCAGGTGCGCGACCACGCCCACCTGACGCCGCCGGAGCGCATCGCCGCCCTCGAACAGTTGGGCCACGCGGCCGTCCGCAAACGGGTGACGTTGCCGTCGCCGCTACGACGGATCCGGTTCACGATGCCCATTGCCGGGGACCTGCCGGAGGGCACGCCGACAAGCCTGACGCTGGGCGAGCTCAACGACGTGGTCCTGACCCGTGACGTGTGGTTGCACCGGGTCGACATCGCTCGGGCGACGGGACGGGACCTGCCCCTGACGCGGGAGGTCGACGGCCGTGTGGTCGAGGACGTGGTCGGCGAGTGGTTCACCGTGCACGGGCGCCCGGTGACCGTGGCATTGTCTGGTCCGGCCGGTGGACGGTGGCAGCAGGGCCGAGGTGAAGCGGTGGTCGCGATGGATGC
>JBDNIX010000225.1:0-7802 GCA_041688045.1 Nitriliruptoraceae bacterium | reverse complement strand
GACGGACAGGTGGCGCAACGGGCCTCCGGATTGATCCCGATGGAGCAGTTGGATGCCATGGCCGCCGAGATCAGCCCGAGCTGACCATGCCGGAACTGCCCGATCTGGAGGACTACCTGGCGGCGATGCGGGCGCGAATGCTCGACGCGAGGATCACCCGGGTGCGTATAGCCGGTATCAGCCTGCTCCGTACCTACGACCCACCGGCGGACGCGCTGGTGGGTCGCGACGTGACTGGTCTGCGACGGATCGGTAAACGGCTGGTCTGGGAGACCCGCGCTGCCGAGGACCCAGCCGACGCCGAACCGTGGTTCGTGGTGCTGCATCTGATGATTGCCGGACGCCTTCGTTGGGCTGAGCCCGGGAGCGCGCCGCCCGGCCGGATCGGACTGGCGGCCTTCGAGTTCTCCGCGCCCGAACGCCCGGACGATCCCGGAGGGACCCTGATCCTCACCGAGGCGGGGACCAAGAAGCGGGCGAGCCTGCACGTGGTTCGCGGATCGTCGGCGCTTCAGGAGCATGATCGGGGCGGCATCGAACCGCTGCGGGCGGACCTGGCCGCCTTCGACCACCAGCTACGGCTGGAGAACCGCACGCTGAAGCGCACGCTGACGGACCAGCGGCGTTTCGCCGGGATCGGCAACGCGTTCAGCGACGAGATCCTCCACGCCGCGGGCCTGTCACCGGTGCGCCGGACACGCGACCTCGGTGCTGCAGAGGTTCTGGCGCTGCACACCGCGACGCAGTCCGTTCTCAGCGACTGGACCGCGCGACTGCGCACGGCGACCGGAGAGGGATTTCCTGCGAAGGTCACGGCATTCCGCGAGGGGTTCGCCGTCCACGGTCGCTTCCAGCAGCCGTGTCCGGTGTGTGGCACCTCGGTGCAGCGCATCCGCTATGCCGACAACGAGGTCAGCTACTGCCCACGGTGTCAGACCGGCGGCAAGGTGCTGGCAGATCGCAGCATGTCGCGCCTGTTGAAGGACGATCGACCACGCACGATCGAGGATCTGGAGGATCAGGTCTGAACGATCTACCGCGCGAAACTGCCCTGAGACTCTCCGGTCACCCGCCGTATACCGGGGTAGCCGGATGGGTGTTGCGGCGTCCACAGGGCGTCTGAAGGACACGGAACGAGGGGCTGCACCTGCTAGACTGGGCGCCGACCCGGTCGCCCGCGTCTCCCCGCGCTGACGCCGCAACCGATCCTCCTGCACGAGAGGCCCCTCGCTTGGCTGCTGTCCCTGATCCGTCTGCGCCCAATGACGCTGCGGTTGCGTCCGAGGACGACGATTCGCCGGCTCCTCGGGCCGTGACCGCGGCACCCGACAGCGGCTACAGCGCCAAGAACATCACGGTGCTCGAAGGCCTCGATGCCGTCCGGCGACGCCCCGGGATGTACATCGGATCCACCGGCGCGCGCGGCCTGCACCACCTGGTCTGGGAGGTCGTGGACAACTCGGTCGACGAGGCCCTGGCCGGGCGCTGTACCCGCATCGATGTCACGCTGCTGGCGGATGGCGGTGTGCGGATCAGCGACGATGGATCTGGCATCCCCGTCGATCTGCACGAGAAGGAGGGACGCTCAGCCCTGGAGGTCGTCCTGACCGTCCTGCACGCCGGCGGCAAGTTCGACGCGCAGGCCTATGCGGTGTCCGGCGGTCTGCATGGCGTCGGTATTTCCGTGGTCAATGCGCTGTCGTCGCGTTTGATCGCCGACGTCCGGCGTGACGGTGGATTGTTCCGTCAGACGTTTCAACGCGGAATTCCTGACGGGCCGGTCGAGCGCGTCGGTGACGCCACGGCGCACCTCGACGGATTGGACGAAGGCCAGGAGATCACCGGGACGACCATCACGTTCTGGCCGGATGCCGACGTCTTCGTTGAAGGCGTCGAGTACTCCGCGGACACCATCTCCCGTCGCCTGCGGGACACCGCCTTCCTGGCAGCCGGGTTGCGGATCGTGTTGACCGACGAGCGCCCGGACGCCGACGGCGATGAACCGCATGCTCCGCGCGTCCTCGAGTTCCATGCGCCCGGCGGCCTTCACGACTTCGTCGACCACATCCGGTCTACGAAATCTAAGGACGGCTTGCACGAAATCATTCACTTCGATGCCGAAGAGCAGGGCCCGAACGGGGCCCAGTCCTTGGAGTTGGCCCTGCAGTGGATCAACGACTTCAACGACTCCATCCTGTCGTTCGCCAACACGATCAACACGCACGAAGGCGGCACGCACGAAGAAGGCTTTCGTACCGCGATCACGTCCGTCATCAACCGATGGGCCAAGGACAAGGGCCTCCTGCGGGCCAAGGAGATCGACGCGCTGACCGGTGACGACCTGCGCAGCGGGCTCGTGGCGATCGTGTCCGTCAAGGTCGGCGACCCCCAGTTCGAGGGGCAGACCAAGACCAAGCTGGGCAATTCGGAGGTCAAGTCCTTCGTCCAGACCACGACCTACGCGCGTGTGGCCGAGTGGCTCGACGAGCACCCGGCCGAGGGCAAGGTCATCGTGCAGAAGGCCGAGAGTGAAGCCCAGGCACGCATCGCCGCCCGCAAGGCGCGGGACCTCACCCGCCGCAAGTCGCTGCTCGAATCGACCTCACTGCCGGGCAAGCTCGCCGATTGTCAGTCACGCGATCCAGCCGAGTCCGAGCTCTACATCGTCGAGGGTGACTCGGCTGGTGGCTCGGCGAAGATGGCGCGCGACCGGGCGACCCAGGCGATCCTGCCGATCCGCGGAAAGATCATCAACGTGGAAAAGGCGCGGTTACCGAAGATTCTGGCGAACACCGAGGTGCAGGCGCTGATCACCGCGATGGGCACCGGTTTCGCGGACGACTTCGACGTCGCGAAGGCGCGCTACCACAATCTGGTGCTGATGGCTGACGCCGATGTGGACGGTGCACACATCCGCACGCTGCTGTTGACGTTTCTCTTCCGGCACATGAAGCCGCTGATCGAGGCCGGCTACGTCTACCTCGCACAGCCGCCGCTGTACCTCGTGTTCCATCCCACCCGGAAGAAGGAACTGCACTACGCCTTCACTGACCCGGAGCGCGACGCGATCATCCGGGGCATTCGTGAATCCGCGCCGGACAAGAAGATCGAGATCCAACGTTTCAAGGGTCTCGGAGAGATGGACCCGGACCAGCTGTGGGAAACCACGATGGACCCCGAACGTCGGACGCTCAAGCTCGTGACGCTGGACGATGCGGCTGCGGCCGAGGAGATGTTTTCGATCCTGATGGGTGACGACGTCGCCTCCCGGCGTGACTTCATCCAGACCAACGCCAAGTACGCCACGATCGACGTCTAGATGCTCCGTGGGTTGCTGTGGTTGGGTGGCGGGCTGCTGCTGTTCGTCGCCATCGTCATCATCAGCTCGCCCGAGCTGGCCTTCTCCGACATCGGAGCGACCGGCAGGTTGATGGTGCTCGCCGGCATCGCCGGCATCCCGGGGATCGTGCTGATCGGGGTGATCGCCGCCAAGCGGGGGACAGGTAAGGACGTCGACGCTCCGCCCGGCGCCAGCCCGGAGCATCGACCCTCTGACCACCGACAGGAGCGCTGAGATGGACCGCACGAACCGTGCCGCAATCCTCGCGCTGGTCATCGTTTCCGGCACCGTCGGTGGTCTCGGAAGTTTTCTCGGCTTCGATCCGATCCCGTCGGTCGTCACCGGATTGGTGCTCGGCGTCATGGCCGGATTGCTGCTCTGGGGCGCTGCCCGACGGGCGGAGACGTTTCACCCCACCGATCCCAACGCGCACCTCGCCGACCAGGGAGCCGACGACGCGCAGGGATCCACCCCGCTGACCGATGCCGCCGCGGACAATCAGCGGCCCGACGACAACGACTCCGGAGCCTGACGTGTCTGATGTGACTCCACCCCCCGGCTCACCCGATCCCTCGCCCGGCGATCCGGTCGCGCGCACCGGTGACGGCACCCCGCTGGACGAGACCGGCAGTGTGCTGGCCGGACGCGTCGAGCCAGTGGTCATCGAAGACGAGATGCGCGCGTCGTACCTCGACTACGCCATGTCGGTCATCGTGGGGCGCGCGCTTCCGGACGTCCGCGACGGTCTGAAGCCGGTGCATCGCCGGATTCTGTTCTCGATGGACGAGACCGGGCTGCGCCCGGACCGCCCCTATCGCAAGTGCGCGTCCGCGGTCGGCGACGTGATGAAGAAGTACCACCCGCACGGTGATTCGGCGATCTACGACGCGCTGGTTCGTATGGGCCAGGACTTCTCCATCCGCTACGAGCTCATCGACGGGCACGGCAACTTCGGTTCGGTCGACGGCGACCCACCGGCAGCGATGCGTTACACGGAGTCCCGCCTGTCGCGGCTGGCGATGGAATTGCTCCGGGGGATCGATGAGGAGACGGTCGACTTCGTCGACAACTATGACGGCTACGAGCAGGAACCGCTGGTCCTGCCGTCACGGTTCCCCAACCTGCTGGCGAACGGCGCGACGGGCATCGCCGTCGGGATGGCCACCAACATCCCCCCGCACAACCTCGGCGAACTGATCGACGCGACCGTCGCCTTGATCGATGATCCGTCGCTCACGGCCGTCGACTTGATGAAGTACGTTCCGGCGCCGGACTTCCCGACCGGGGGGTTGATCCTCGGCAACCAGGGAGCCTACGACGCCTTCACGACCGGGAAGGGTTCGATCAAGGTCCGCGCGGTGTGCACGGTCGAGTAGCCGGCCAAGGGACGGGACCGCGAACGCATCGTGGTGACCGAGATCCCCTACATGGTCAACAAGTCCAGCCTGCTGCAGAAGATCGCCTTGCTCGTCAACACCAAGGTGATCACCGGTATCGCCGATCTTCGCGACGAGTCCTCGCGCGAGGGCATGCGGATGGTCATCGACCTGAAGCGCGACGCCAACGCGCAGGTCGTGCTGAACCAGCTGTTCAAGCACACGCAGTTGCAGGACACCTTCGGGGTGAACCTGCTGGCGCTGGTTGACGGCATCCCACGCACGCTGACCCTCGACCAGGCGCTCACCCACTACGTCGCCCACCAGGTCAACGTCATCACGCGCCGGACCCAGTACCGGTTGCGCAAGGCCGAGGATCGGGCCCACGTCCTGCAGGGACTGCTGATCGCGCTGGATCACATCGATGAGATCATCGAGCTGATCCGTGGCAGCGCCTCGGCGGATGTCGCCAAGGGCGAACTGATGGCACGGTTCGAGCTCTCCGAGATCCAGGCCCAGGCGATCCTCGACATGCAGCTCCGGCGCCTGGCCGCCCTGGAACGGCAACGCATCCAGGACGAGTACGACGAACTCCAGACGCTCATCGCCGAACTTCGGGCGATCCTGGACGATCCGGCGCGTGTCCGCCAGATCATCAAGGAGGAGATGCTGGAGATCCGCGGCAAGTTCGCGGACGCGCGTCGTTCCCGGATCATCCCGGACGACGGGGCGATGACCGTCGAGGATCTCATCGAGGTCGAGGACATCGTCGTCACCCTGACCCGTGCGGGCTACGTCAAGCGGACCCCCATCGACGCGTTCCGTGCCCAGCGGCGGGGCGGACGGGGCGTGCGTGGCACCGACATGAAGGAGGACGACATCGTGTCGGTCCTTCTGACGTGCTCCACGCATGACCACCTTCTGGTCTTCACCAACCAGGGCCGCGTCTACCGGATCAAGGCCTACCAGGTCCCGGAGAAGTCGCGGGCGTCCAAGGGCGTCTACGTGGCGAACGTGCCCGGGCTGGCCCTGGAGGCCGACGAGACCGTGGCGGCGATCCTGGCGCTCGACGAGTTCCGTGACGACCGGTTCCTGGTCTTTGCCACGCGGCAGGGAACGGTGAAACGCACCCGCCTGGTGGCCTTCGACTCGCCGCGCTCGGTCTTGATCGCCATCGATCTCCGCGAGGGCGATCAGTTGATCGGTGTCGCGGTCACCGACGGGTCTCGTGACCTGATGCTGGTCTCCCGCAGCGGGCTGTCGATCCGGTTCGACGAAAACGACGCCCGGACCATGGGCCGCACGGCAGCGGGAGTCCGCGGTCAGAAGCTTGACGACGGCGACGAACTGCTGGCGATGGCGCCTGTCCCGCACGAAGACGCCGACGACGGCAGGTACCTGCTGGTGGTCACGGATCGGGGGTACGGCAAGCGCACGCCACTGGCCCGCTACCGGGCGCAGAACCGCGGCGGCCGGGGTCTCATCACGGCGAAGTTGACCGATCAACGCGGTCGGCTCGCCGGAGCACTGGTGGTTCCCTACGAGGCCGAAATCCTGTTGGTCACCGATACCGGCACTCTGATCCGTATCCCGATCGCGAACGTCAACCCGTTGGGTCGCGCGACCCAGGGGGTGGCGCTCATGAGAACGGATAAGGATGCAATCGTGACCGGGGTCGCTCTGGTGGTCGAAGAGGATGAGGTCGT
Organism: Nitriliruptoraceae bacterium; assembly: GCA_041688045.1. Lineage (GTDB taxonomy): Bacteria > Actinomycetota > Nitriliruptoria > Nitriliruptorales > Nitriliruptoraceae > CSSed11-175R1. The sequence goes on along the minus strand of JBDNIX010000225.1, from coordinate 1,380 downwards.
CGATGGTGATGATCAGGATTCCGACCGGGACACCGTCGGAGGGTCCGAAGAGCCTCTTCAGATCGACGACGCAGCAATCGATGGCGATGAGGTATCTGGTGACGCCCGGGTGGCCTCCGATGAAGCCACCGGTGACGTCGGGACCGGAGACGACACCATGGCCGAGGACGACGATTGATGCAACGGGTTCGATCGGTCGGCGGGGTCGCGGTGGCGGTCGCCATCGTGGCCGCTGCGGGGTGTTCTGCGCCAGGCAATGTGTTCAGCCTGACGGCGGGTGATTGCTTCGACGACCCCGACGGAGCGGTCGACGAGGTCACCGACCTTCCCCTGGTCGATTGCGAAGAGCCACACGACAACGAGGTCTACGCCGCGACCGAGTTGCCGGATGGGGATTTTCCCGGTCCGGACCAAACGCTGGCTCTGGCCGAGGACCGGTGCCTCCCGGCGTTCGAGCCCTACGTCGGCCAGCCCTACGAGGCCTCGGAGTTGTTCGCGACCTGGCTGGTGCCCACCGAGGGCTCGTGGCAGGATGGGGATCGTGAGATCGTGTGTGTGCTGTTCGATGATCCAGGACCGCTCAAGGGATCGATGGAGGATTCCGGACGGTGAGGCGTCGCGGCAGCCCGCGGGGCGCTCATCGAGGAAACCTTCGCCGTCCGGGTAACATCCCGGGCTAACCGAGGAGCCAGATTCCGTGGCACGACGCCGTCAGACCGTCAAGCGCATTGATCCCTGGTCGATGCTCAAGTTCGGCTTCATCGCGAACGTGGTCTTCCTTGCGATCTTCCTGATGCTGATGGGCGTCGTCTGGTTCATCGTCGACCGCTTGCAGTTGGTGGACCAGGTCTGTGGCATCGCCACAGATGTCGGGTTCACCGAATGCGGCATCAATGCGCCCAATCTGTTCCGATCCATGATCCTGCTGGGGCTGTTGTGGGTGGTCGTGCAGACGGCGGTCTTGGTCTTTCTGGCTTTCCTCTACAACCTCATCGCCGATCTGACCGGGGGCATCGGTCTCACGATCGTGGATGACAGTCTGCCGTCGACGTCGGGTTCATCCGGACGGCCGACGCGCAACGTGGCCACCGCCGGTCACCATCCGGGTTCTGCGCGGACGGACGAGCCCGTGGCGGCACGTACCGGTTCGGGTACCGCATCGCGCGCTGAGATGCCGACGGCGCCGCCGGAACGTAGACCATCTCGCGAGATGTCGTCGGACGCATCCACCAGCGCGCGCCCTGCTCGGACCCCGACCACCGACGAGGATCTGTTCGGCGACCGCTGACGGTGGCGCCAGTCGTGTGGAAGATGCGCTTGTCGTGGTTCGCGAGCCCCTCGCCCGGTCGCTAACCTTCCGCGGCCGCGGTCCATATGGCG
>JBDNIX010000224.1:0-2831 GCA_041688045.1 Nitriliruptoraceae bacterium | reverse complement strand
CTTTCACTTCCTGGGTCCCTTGGTGTCTTGCGGTGTCCCGGTCCCTCGAAAGGGACCGCTGCCACCGGCCGCTCGGCGCCAACCCGACGCCACCTCAGCACCTCAGACGTTCAGCGACACCACGATGCCGAGCAGCACCAGGAACTGCGGGATCGCGAGCAGCAACAGGTCGCGACGCCACCGGGAGGTCATCCGCTCGGTCTGCAACTCGAACAGGTGGTGCATCTCACCACGGAGCTGGTCCATCTCCCCGCGCAGCCCATCGAAGCGCCCTTCGGTCCACCGCCGCTGACCGGTGAACTGTTCCTCGGTCCACCGGCGCAGATCCTCGACCTGCTCGGCGGTCGCCACCCCCTTCCCCTGCGGCGGGAGGTGGCCAAGCAGCGTGTCCGTCACCTCATCCCCCAGGATCTCCGTGAGCCGGTCGACCATCGCGATCCGGCGCCGTTCGTCTGCGGTCATCGTGACACCTCCCCTCGAAGTGCGCAAGGTCCGACACCCTACGGCCGACGACGGCACGCAAGCCCACGACTCCGCGGCATGATGTGGACAACCGGATGCTGATCAGCCTTCGCGCCACCGTCTCCAAGGACGTCCCACGCGCACGATTCCTCTGCCGTGATCGCCGCCGTGCCCGACAGGGACACACCGTGCAGCGATCGGCCAGCGAGCAACTCGATGACAGGCTCGGTGTCGAATCGCCACCCAACGTAATCGCGCGATTACGTCGAGCTACTCCTGCCTCAAGGTCGTACAACGTCGCACGGTTTCGACGGCCGTCTGCCACGGATCGCGACCTACGGTCGACCCGCCACAGAGGGGCGTTGCTCGGATGCCCCGGCGCGGGAAGAGTCGATGATGGATATCCAGGAGCACCGATCCCACCTGCACGCGCGAGTTGCCGCCGTCGTAGTCCTCGCCGGAATCGCGTGGCTCGGCATCCTGATGGTCACGGCACCGGGTGCTCAGGGCTCGAATCACAGCGGGACCATCAGCGGGACCGTCACTGGCTCGGACGGTTTGCCCGTCGCGGGCGCCTGGGTGGAGGCCGAAGCCCGGACCGGGGATGGCTGGACCAGCGGCTACACCGACGACGACGGCCGCTACGAACTGCAGGGACTGGACGACGGCGTCAACCACAGCGTCACCTTCTGGGCAGACGGCGACCGCATCTACCTCCCTCAGTACTACGACGGAGCATCGTCGCCGGACACCGCCACACCGGTCGAGGTACCCGCCGTCGGGATCAACGCACAACTCGAGGCCTCCGTCTCGCTTTCCGCACTTGGCGGAGGGCTTTCAGCGGCATTTATGGGGCGGGGCTGTAGACGCTGAGGGGGATGTCGAGTAGGTCGAGGACCTGGCGTTGCAGGTCGGTGAGTTCAGGTTGGAAGGTGCGCAGCAAGTTGCCGTCGGTGTCGGTGAGGTGGTGGCGGGCGACGCCGGTGAAGATCTCGAGGATGCGTGCGGTGGTGGGCGCGGCGCAGCCGCGGTCCTCGGGATACAGCGACAGCTCGGTGAGGTTGGCGTCGGCCATGGCTTGTCGGATGGTGCGTTCGATGAGTGAGGCGATGAGCATCGCGATGAAGTGGCAGGTGAGCAGCCCTTCGATGCGGGCGGGGTCACGGAGCCACATCGGTGCGACCAGCTGGGTGCCTTTGAGTTGGGCGTGACGTTTCTCGAGGTTGGGTTGCCACTTGTAGGCCGCGAGCAGCTCCGCTGGGGTCATCGAGGTGTCGTTGGTGATGAGCGGCCACATCCCGTCGGAGGCGGCGTCGTGGACGACCTGGTCCTCATCGATGGTGAAACGGATCCGCAGGGTGGTGGTCAGGATCTTCTTGTAGGCGGTGTTGGGGCCAGGCCGGCCCCGTTTGGCCTGCCGGAACGACTCGACGGTGTCGGCTTCGACGTGGACGTGGACCCAGCGGGTCGCGTTGACCGCGGCGATGGCCTCGCGGGCTTGACGTCTCGGCGGCCACCACGGTCTTGATCCGGCAGCGGGGTGAGGTCAGCCGGATGTTGAGGGCATCGATCGCGGCGATGGCTTTGGCGATGCGGGCATGCCGGCGGGTCGCATCCCGGCGGGCCTTGGCGCCTGCGTGGATCCACACGATCCGATGCCCGTCAGCGGACGGCAGATGGTCCTCGTAGGTGGCCAGCACGTCATCGGGGGTGTCGGGCTGCCGTGACGGGACCGTCTGCGCGAAGCTCCACTCAGGGGTGTTGGTCACGACCCAGTCCCGGAAGATGCGGTCCTCACGTCGTGAGGCGGACAGCACGGAGAGGAACCGTCCGCCACGGGTGTGGATGTGCCGCGCGTTGTCGAACGTCGCGAGCTTCGAATCCGACACGTAGAGCCAGTCAACGTTGCCGGTGAGCGCGACCAGGTGGTCCCAGGTGTCGATGTGGGTCGTGGCGTCGGTGGTGTTGCCATCGGCGACCCGGAAGGCGATCGGCACGGCCCCATCAGCGGACACCGTCAGGATCCACACGAGTTGTCGTAGGTCGGGCCGATGGTCCTTGCTGAAGCCATGGAGAACAGCTGGGGTCGGTTTCCCGCCACGCAGGTGCCCGTCAGCGTGCTCGTAGGCGCCAGAGAGCTGGATCGACGTGGAGTCGTTGTGCAGCCGGGTCAGGTCGATGTCGAAGGTGGTGACCGCATCCAACACCAGGCGGGTGAGCAGGCTGGCCCGGTCCGCGTCGAACAGCCGGGCCAGCATCCGCCCGACCCGGTCATCGTTGAGCAGCTCGAGGTCTGTAGCCGCAAGGCCGAGCTGACCTGGCTCGTAGCGCGAGGCCCACTCACCCAGCGCATACACCGGAGCGTGACG
>JBDNIX010000223.1:0-9377 GCA_041688045.1 Nitriliruptoraceae bacterium | reverse complement strand
GTCGTGACCAGTGTCGTGACCAGCGTCGTCTCGCATCGCCGGTGTCTCACCAGCCGCCGCGCGCCTTGGTATCGAGGTAGGCGTCGGTGACCGCCGCGGCGAACCTCTCCGGTGGTTCCTCGATGACCTGGACCCCCAGGGCACGGAGGCCGGAAGCGGCCCGCCCCCGGGCCCGCATGACCGTGGCGGCACCTGCAGCGGCATACGCATCATCCACGCTGGTCACGGTGGACGTGAGCCGCGCCGCCAGCGCCGGGTCGCGCACACTCGCGACGATGACGCGATGGTCCCGGACCAGCCCGGGTAGAGCCGGCAGCAAGGTGGACTCCACGGCCTCCGGTGCCACAGCGGTGATGAGCACGACCAGGGCCCGTCGACGGAAGCGTGCGCGGACCGTGCGGATCGCTCCGGCATGGTCGCTCTCCGCGAGTTCGGGTTCCAGCGCATGCAACTCCTGCGACAGTCGGCGCAACTGGGCGACCTCGCGGCGGGGTGCCAGCAGTCGGTGGACATCGCCGCCGTAGGCGAGCATGCCGACCCGGTCCCCCAGTGCCGTTCCCACGGTCGCCAACGCCAAAGCTGCATCCATGCCATGGTCCAGTCGCGGCACACCGTCGACGCGTCCGGCGACGACGCGCCCCGTGTCGAGCAGGATCAGCACGGTCTGGTCGGTTTCCGCGCGAAAGGTCCGCACCACGGGATGACCGACACGGGCGGACGCCGCCCAGTCGATGTGGCGGAACTCATCGCCCTGGACGTAGTCACGCAGGGCCTCGAACTCCGTTCCCCCACCACGCCCGCGCGCGGACCGGCGCCCCTGTTCGAGGATCTGTCCGCGATGCACGCGCAGTTCAGCCTCCGCCCGCGACCGGAAGCGCGGATGGACCTCCAGCCGTCCCGGGAGCATCCGCGGCGCCTGACGGGTCGCGAGCCCCAGCGGTCCCCGGACCCGGACGGTGACCTCGGACAGCCAAAAGGTCCCCCGTCGGCTGGGCGTGATGGTCGTGCCCGTCACCACCCGGCCCCTGGGTGGGGCGGTGACCTGGACGCGTCGACGGGTCGCCTGCAGGGAAGGCGGCAGCCCATCGGCGATGGCGACGGCCACGGATCGGCTCGTGGGATTGCCGACGGTCCAGGTCACTTCGCCGGTGCTGTCGAGTGGCAGCACCGCGGGCAGGTCGCGTGCCACCTCGATGTGCCAGGGCGCCGGCGCTCTCCAGGCGTCGACGGCAAGGGCGACGGCCACCAGGAGCAGGGGCGGCATGACCCCGATCGCGTCCGGTCCGATCCCGCTGACGATCGCCAGCACGGCCACCACGGCGGCGGTGCGCAGGGTCGGTACCGGCACGACGCCGGCCCACCAGGCCCGGCTCCACCGTTCGGGCCGCACCCCGGTGGGCACCGCCGGGTCAGCGGTCGCAGCCTGGCTCACCGGGGAACCGGGACGCTCGCCAGCGTCGCGTCAAGAATCCCGTCGGCCGTGGCACCTTCGAGTTCCAGTTCGGGCCGCAGCCGGATGCGATGGCGCAATGTCGGCTTGACCACCGCCTTGACCTCATCAGGACTGAGATACTCCCGGCCCGACAACCATGCCCACGCAGTCGCGGCGTGCAACAGCATCGCGGCGCCCCGCGGTGACACGCCCAATTCGATGGACGGCGTCTCACGGGTCGCCCGCGCCAGGTCGACCACGTAGTCGCGCACGGCTGTCTCCACCCGGACCTGCCGCACGGCCTGTCGTGCGGCTTCCAGATCCGCAGCGGTCGCAACCGGTGCTACCTCGATGCTGCTGCCAGCGTCCATGCCGTCGAGATGCCGGGCGAGTATGTCCTGCTCCTGGCCGCGATCCGGGTACCCGACCACGAGCTTGAACAGGAAGCGGTCCAGCTGTGCATCCGGCAGGGGGTAGGTGCCTTCGTGGTCGATGGGGTTCTGGGTGGCGACGACCAGGAACGGTGCGGGCAGTCGCCGAGCGGCACCGTCGACCGACACCTGCCGCTCCTGCATGGCTTCGAGCAGGGCCGCCTGCGTCCGTGGTGGCGTGCGGTTGATCTCGTCGGCGATGAACAGGTTGGTGAACACCGGACCCTCACGGAACCGCAGGCCGCCGCCGTCGGGGTCCAGGATCGATTGACCGGTGACGTCGGACGGCATCAGGTCGGGGGTGAACTGCACGCGGGCCGACCGGAGATCGAGAGACCGCGTCAGGGTGGTCACGAGCAGCGTCTTGGCGACCCCCGGGACACCTTCGAGCAGGACATGACCACGTACCAGCAACGCCGCCAGCAGGCCCGTGACGATGCCGTCCTGACCGACGACGACCTGGCCGATGGAGCTACGCACCTGCTGCAGCGTCTCCCGGGCACGGTCGCTTGCCTCACGGTCGGTGCTGGGCACGTCGTCGGCCACCGCAGGCCGACCGTCCGTCCGCGTGCCGGCTGCCGGCGGCGGTGGCGGACCGGACGACGAGACGGGCGGGGGGTTTCCGGGATCGGTCACGGCGACTCCGAGGTTGTGGACGGCATGGACGTATCGGCAGGCCGGTCGAGGTGGTCCAGTACGGCGGCGACCGCCTGCGCGACCTCGATGAGGGCATCGTCGTCGGCAACGGGTCGATCGATCACGGCCCGTCGCGCATCGTCGCCGCCGACGCCGGCGAGAGCAACCAGGCGGTCGGCGATCAGCTGGCCACCGGCGGTCGTGGGCAGGCCGAGCACGTGGGCAGCGCGCTCACGTGCTTGTTCTCGCAGGCGAGCCGCTGCACCGGACCGGTCCCCCGCACGGGCGGTGAGGCCGGCCAAAGACCGGGCCAGTTCACCACTTGGCAGGATGGGAGGCAGCCGCTCTTCCACCGGACCGCCCAGACGTCGTGCTCGAGCCACGACCGCGACGACGGCGGCCACGATCAGCAACAGCAGGGCCCGCCACACGCCGGGAGCGACCAGGTCCAGCAGGCCGATGTCTCGTTCGTCAGCGGGTGGGCGCGGCACGATCTGGAGGCTGTCGCCAGGCGCGCGGCCGAAGACCGCGGTGGCCAGCACCGCGTTGTCCGCCTGCCCCAGCCAGGCGTTGGTGAACGCGTCCGGGGTGGCGAAGATCCACAGTGACCCTTGGCCCATCTCGGAGATCAGCAGCCATCCCCCGCCGTCGCTTGATGGGAAGCACCGCAGGTCTCCGGCGCCTTCCCCCAGGTCCGCCCACCCGTCGTGGCGCACCTCCTCGACGACCTGGAGGGCCGGATGGTCACAGCCGACCGTGCGGGTCGCGGGCGCGAAGATCTCCTCCGCGGGGGTGCCAAGGTCTTCACGGTCGTGGAAGCGCGATGTCACTCCGGCGACGACCAGGGTCCCGCCGGAGCGCGCCCAATCGGTGAACGTCTGGCGTCGCTCCTCCCCCAGGAGATCGAGGGGGACGAACACGACGGTGTCGGTGTCCTCCGGTGCATCGAGGTCGACCGTGACCCGGACGTCGACGGATTCCAGGAGCCGGACGAGTCCGAGCAATCCGTCACTTCCGGCCGAGTCCGGGTCCAGCGGGGGACCGCCGCCGCTGGGCGGACCCAGAACGACGATCAGCGCTGTGACCACGACGAGGCCGGCCACGGCGGGCAGCAGTCGGCGGCGCCGCGACTCCCTGCCCACCACCGTCGTCGAGGTGCCGCTCACCGGGCCACCGCGCGATCGGCCGTGACGTCGCCCAGCGCCGCGTCGACCACATCGAGGTCGTCTTCGTCGGCGTGGTCGCCGCCGTAGGTGATGCGTTCGACGCGCGTACCGGCCGCTGCCACGGACGTCGTCAGATCGGGGCGCATCGCCGAAAGGTCGGCATCCAGTTCGCGGATCGTGCGGCCGGGGACATCCTGCAGAATGCCCCGCTCGACGAGGGCGGCAACGACCGCGAGGTAACGCAGGCGCGTCGCGGTATCCAGGTCACCGGCCGTTGCGGCCCGGTCCGATTCGTCGCGCCAGTCGTCAGACGAGCGGCCGCGGAGGTCCGCGACCTCGACCTCGACGTCACCGGCGATCCGCACCCCGCGGGTCCATCGCCACACAGCGAGCAGCAGCAGCACGGTTCCGAGCCCGACGATCACCCACGCAACAGCCGTATCGCGACCGACGGCGGCCAGGAACCGCGCGAGCAGCTCGCCCATGATCTGACCGGCTCGGTCAGCCAGTTGGTCCCACGCGGAGGGTTGCTGTTCGCGGAACGGGGACTCCGCCAGCAGCTCACGCGCCAACTCGCGCACCCGTTGCGGATCGTGGCCGAAGGCTGCTCCGACCCACAGGGACACCGGGAAGGTCACGCGCCGCCGCCGAGGGCCTGGTTGCGCACGACCACGTCATACGCCTCCAGACGCACGCGGGCATCGCGGTGGATGACCCACGCGGCCAGAGCGGTCACGGGTGCGGAGATCAACGAGAACAGGATCGCCTGCAGGGACTCCGCGATCCAGTTGGCACCACCCAGGGCCAGCGACAGGACCAGGAACACCAACGACAATCCCAGGGTGACCGCGAAGAGCAGCAGCATGACCAGCATCGTCAAGCCGACGACGTAGCCGAACCGACGACGTAGCAGGCTGAGCGCACGGACGAACGTGGTCCATGCCCCCCGTTCCTCCTCCATGGCGATGGGGATGACGACGTAGCTCAGGACCAGGGCGACGAGGGACACCACCAACAGGACCGGGATGAAGAGCACGACGGCCACGATCTCGTTGGCCAGGGCGACAAGCACCAGAGGGACGGCCAGCACCACCGCGACGATCACCGCACCCAGAAGCACGAGGATCGTCGCTCCGAGGGTCGCCCCGGATCGCTCCAGGCTGCGCCGCATCGCCTCACCCACCGAGATCGGCTGTCCCCGGTCCGCGGCACTGACGACCGCCGTCAGCGCGCCGGCGACGAACACACTCACCAGCAGCCCTACGGCGAAGGATGCGGCCAGCCAGCCGAGGATCGGGACCACGTCGTCAATCAGGGCCTCGAAGGCGTCGGGATCGGCCATCGCGCCGAAACCGGGGGCAACCTGGTTGAGGACGGCGCCACTGAGCAGCTGGTAGGGCGCAATGATGAGCAGCACGATGCCCATGAGGCGGCCGAAGCTGTGGCGAAGCGACTGAAAGATCCCATCGAGGGTGTCGCCGACCGTCAACGGCCGGAGCGCCACGATGTGCCCGGGCAGGCCGTCGATGTTGCTTTGCGGTGGCCCGGACCTCTGCGGCGGGCCGGACACAACACCTCCCGGTGGAGGCAGCGAGTCGCGGCGCGGCGCCGGCGAGGTGGCGCCGACCCCGCGGCCATCACCGTCGGATCCCGTCGAACCGCCGGCACCCGACTCCCCCGGTGGTGGGTACTCAACCGGCACGTGACCTCCTCCCCTTCGGCGTCGTGCAGGACTAGCATAGGTCTGGGCGTGCTTCTGATCGGCGCGCGGGGGAGGCTACGTGACGGATCCAGCCGCAGCCGCGATCTGCCTGCGCTCGTCGGCGTCTCCCGTCACCCCGACACCGAGCTGTCGGAGATCCCTGGGTGCACGTGGGCGAGTCCTGGGTGCACGTGGCCGTGCGTGATGGCGTCAGCACGTCGTCGCCACAGGCCGTGCCGGCGCGGACCCGGCCCCGTCGCTCCGGGCTGGTCCGTGCTGTTGCTGCATTCGGGGTGAACCGGGGGGCGCGACTCGGTGCCGTCGCGATCGTCCCGCTCCTGCTTCCCACAGCCGGACTGCTGGGCGCCGGTCCGTTGTTCGCAGCGCTGGCCACGTACGTGCTGGTGACCGCGCTGCTGCCACGACATCGGGCGCTGCAGGTCGCGGACCTGCTGGTGGCGGCCGCCCTGGTCCTGGTGACGGGTACGGACGTCACGCCGTACATCCCGTTCGTGATGGTCGCGGTGGCCGGCCCCGCAGTACACGAAGGGTTCTGGGCGGGCGTGGCCGCCGGTGGGGTCATGGGCACGATGCTGCTGGTGACACTGGCCTTCCGCGGCGAACCGGCGGCGATCGGTTTTGCCGCGGGGGTCGCGACCATCCTGCTCCCACCCCTGGCCGGGGTCACGGCAGCTGCAGCCGCCGAGGTGATCGACGATCGCTCCATGCGTGACCGGCGCATCCTCCAGGAGGCCAACCGGCTGCTGTCATCCCTCCAGGCGATCGCCGAAGAGGTCCCGGGCGGACTGGACATCACCACGGTCGCGGCCAGCCTCGTCGCCGACGTCCGCGCGGTGGAGAACGTCCGCGCGGCTCTGGTGCTGTTCGCCGACGGGGCGGGCTACCGACAGGCGGGTCGCACCGGTCGGGTGCTCGACCTCCCCGCTGACCTCCCCGGCAACGAGGTCGTGCCTCGTTTGGTCGACGGTCATCGGGTCCAGACGCCCGACGAACTGCCTGAGGTCCTGGCGCCGGCATGTCGCGACGTCCCGCAGTGGGCCTCACTGCCGATTGGACCTCGGAACCGCCCGACGGCACTCCTGTTCGTCGGCTTCGACGACCCCGGCGCCGCCAGGGACGCTCGGCACGTCCTGGTGCACATCGCCGAGGACGCGGCGCTCGCCCTCGACAACGCCCGCCTGTTCGAAGGCACCCGGTCCCGTGCCGTGGACACCGCACGCCGACAGTTGGCCTCGGACCTCCACGACGGTGTCGCGCAGTCGCTCGCCCACCTGCGCATGGAACTCGAACTGCTCGCACTCAGGGACGAGGCCGGCCGCGCAGAAAGCGAGCGGCTGGCCCGGGTCGCCGAATCGGCGCTGCTCGACCTCCGACGGATCATCACCGGGCTTCGGCTGGCCCAGGAGGACGGTCTTCCCGTTCGCCTTGAACGCCACGTTCGCGAAGTCCGAACGCCGCACGGGCCCCGCGTGGAACTCACCGTGCTCGACACCGTCCCGCTGGATGCCGCCGCCGTCGAAGAGGTTTTTCGCGTGGCTCAGGAGGCCATCAGCAACGCGCTTCGTCATGCCGGTGCCACCCGCATCGAGGTCTCCGTGGATCGCCGCGACGGAGATCTGGTCCTACGTGTGGAGGATGACGGGCTGGGAGTGGATCCGGACGCCATCCGCGCATCATCGGGGGTCGGTTTCGCTTCGATGTACGAGCGGGCCCGGCGTCTGCAGGGTTCGCTTCACGTCTCGCCACGCGATGACGGTGGCACGGCGATCACCCTGCGCATTCCGGCGACATCCCTGCTTCCGACCACGGCAAGGACCTGAGCATGCTGCGCGTACTGGTTGCCGACGATCACACCCTGGTCCGGGAAAGCATCGTCAAGGCGGTTGCCGTGAACACCGACGTCGAGGTGGTCGGCGAGGCACAGGACGGCCCCACTGCACTGACCCGGTGCCGGGAACTGCAACCGGACCTGGTCCTGCTGGACGTCGCCATGCCCGGCCTCGATGGCCTGTCCGCCGCCGCCGAGCTACGCCGGGAACGACCCGAGCTGCGCATCATCATGCTGACGATGCATGACGACGTGACCTCGGTCGAACACGCCCTGTCGATACCGGTCGACGGTTTCGTCTCGAAGTCGTCTGCCATCGCGGAGCTGGTGACGGCCATCGACACGGTCCGGGCGGGCGGGCGGTACCTCAGCGGCGACCTCATCGATCGAGGCAACGACGACTCGCAGCGCTCCCCGGCGAGCCTGACGACGCGCGAACGTCAGATCCTGCAGCTACTCAGCGAAGGGCTGCGTCCCGGCGAGATTGCGGACAAACTGTTCGTCTCCATCAAGACCGTCAAGAACCACCTCACCAGCGTCTACTTCAAGCTCGGGGTGGAAACCGGCGCGCAGGCGGTTGCAGAGGCATTCCAACGGGGCCTCGTCAGTCGAACCTGATCAGACGGAGCCACCACCGAGGCCGACTCGACCGTGCACGAGCGGCACGTCAGCCACATCACCATCCTTCAGCGCGATGACATCGGAGAGTTCCCCGGCCACGGCCGCCGCGTCGTCATCCGACCGGGCATGGATCCGGACCACCGGCTGGTCGGCGGACACCGGATCACCGACCCGCACCAACAACTCCAGGCCAACGGCCGGGTCGATCGACTCCCCCTGCCGGCGTCGTCCGGCCCCGAGCTGTCCGGCCAGCTCACCAAGCCGCCGACACCCGATGGCGGCGACGACACCCGCTCCCGGAACCCAGTCCTGCACGACGGGAGCCTCGGGCAGGACCGTCCACGGATCATCCACCACGGACGGGTCGCCCCCCTGCGCCGAGATCAGTGAGCGGAAACGCTCGAGAGCGCTGCCGTCGTTGAGCAAGCCGGTCATTCTGTCGCGAGCCTCGGACGCCGGGACGCCCGTCAGTTCAAGGGCAGCGGCCGCAAGTTCCAGGCACAGCTCACGGAGTCGCCCGCCACGCTCCCCCCGCAGGGTCTGGATCGCCAGCGCAACCTCGAGCGCATTGCCGATGGCGTCGCCGAGCGGTTGGGACATGTCGGTCACCAACGCCCCGGTCCGTCGACCGGCCGCCTCCCCGATGGACACACACAGCTCGGCCAGGGCGATGCCCTGCTGGTCGTCGGGCATGAACGCACCGTCGCCGACCTTGACGTCCAGGAGCACATGGTCGGCGCCGCCGGCCAGCTTCTTGCTCATTACGCTCGAGGCGATCAGGGCGGGACTGGCGACGGTGCCGGTCACGTCGCGCAGCGCATACAACCGCTTGTCGGCCGGCACGATGTCGCCGGTGGCGGCGGCGACAGCGAGCCCGATGTCGTTGACCTGGTCCCGGAAACGGTCGGTATCCAGGTCGACGGTGAAACCGGGGATGCTCTCCAGCTTGTCCAGCGTTCCGCCGGTGTGTCCGAGCCCCCGGCCGGACAGCTTCGCGACCTGGCAGCCCGCCGCAGCCAGCAGGGGCGCGACGATGAACGTCGTGCAGTCGCCGACTCCCCCGGTGGAGTGTTTGTCGACGGTGGGACCCCGTAGGCCGTCAAGATCCACCTGGTCGCCGGAGGCGACGAAGGCTTCGGTCAGCGCCACGGCCTCGGGGATGGAGAAGCCCTGGATGACGCCGGCCATCAACAGCGCGGACATCTGGGCGTCCTCGACATCGCCCGCGAGGTATGCGGGGATCAACCAGGCGATCTCGTCGGGTGTCAGTTCACCGCCGTCGCGCTTGCGACCGATCAGGTTGGACACCACGAAAGCTTGCGACATCACGCTCACTCCTCCACGACCCGGCGCACCGTAGCTGCAACCGCGCATCGCCTGGCGACGACGGGTGGCGCCCGAAGCACGATACGACCCGAACGACCGCGATGGTTGCTCACATCACCGGCGGTGCGCCCTGGGGTGTGCACGTTCATAGACCTCGCGAAGCGCCTGTCGGCTCACCAGGGTGTAGATCTGGGTCGTGGTCACACTGGCATGG
>JBDNIX010000222.1:0-8199 GCA_041688045.1 Nitriliruptoraceae bacterium | reverse complement strand
GTCACCGCCCGCGTGTGGTGCAGCATGTCATTCATGGTCACGGGGACCGTGGAGTCGTACCCGAGCACGTTGTCCCCGACCGAGTCACCCACCAGGATCACGGGCACCCCGTTCTCCTCGAGCATCCGCGCCGTCGGATGGTCGTAGGCGGTCAGCATGACGAACCGTTCACCGGCATGTTTGGCTGCGGACAGGTCTCGGATCGTGACGGGTCGCGAAGGTGCGTCCTCGGCGGACAGGTGTGCAGACACCGGTGTTCCTCCCTGCCGGCCCACGAAGGGGTCCAGCGGTCATCGAACGTTGGCTTCTCGTCAGTGTGCCCGCCCGTGCGCGCCGAAGCGAACGGATCGGGCACTCTGGTGGGGACCGGCACCGTGGGTGCCACGTTCGGTCCACCGGGTTCGGGGAGACGACGGCGTTGGGACATCGATCGCAGCTCCCGGATCTGGTCGCCGTGCACCGCGACGCTGCCTCGGCCCGCCAGACGATCGAGCGCCTGTCGCGCGCCGGGATCGACGGAGGGGTCATCGAACTGCTCAGCACGACCGAGGTGGTGACCGCCGGACGGTACGGAGATCGACAGGTGGATCTGGGCAGTTCGTTGTTGCTGGCGGGCCGGGTGGTGCGTGGCGTCGCCTGGGGGATCGGACCTGGCGCCATCTTCGGGGTCGCCCTCCTGGTCGTCGCCACGGAGCCGACGGTGGCCGTGGTGGCCGCGGGTGTGGGGGGCGGTGCGATCCTCGGGGCCAGCATCGGTGTGCTCATCGCGCTGCTCACCGTGCCGACCATGGCGACGTCCTGGGAGCGCACGTTCGCACCGATGGTGCCGGGTGGAATCGTCATCGGGGTTCGCATCGACGATCGTCGCGCGCAGCGGCGGGCCCGCCGGGTTCTCGGTCGCTGCGGCGCCCACAGCCTGCGCGAGGTCGTGGATCTGGATGAACTTCCCGGATACGGCGAGCACCCGCCGGGTGAGGTCCGTCCGGACCAGCCCTGACCCTTCGACGGCTGCGGCGGGTTGTCCGGCGCTCGACGGCTGCGGCGGGTTGTCAGCCGCGCCACCCGGTGGTGATCGGGACACGGCGGTCGCGGCCGAAAGCGCGCTCGGTGACCTTGGGCCCGGGGGCGGCCTGCCGACGCTTGAACTCCGCGCGGTCGATCATGGTCAGGACGCGTTGGACCTCGGAACGGTCGTGGCCGCGTTCAACGATCGCGTCGATGCCCAGGTCCAGTTCGACCGACGCGCGGACGATGTCGTCGAGCGTCGCGTAGTCGGGCAGCGAGTCCTCATCGACCTGACCCGGCCGCAGCTCGGCGGATGGCGGCTTGTCGATGCTCGATGTCGGGATCACCTCGCCGTCACGGTTGCGCCATCGGGCGAGGTCGTACACCAGCAGCTTGGCCACGTCCTTGATGGGTGCGAAGCCACCGGCCATGTCGCCGTAGAGGGTCGCGTACCCGACGGCGTACTCGGTCTTGTTGCCCGTTGTGAGCACGATCGATCCCTGCTCGTTGGACAGGGCCATGAGCAGTAGCCCGCGCAGGCGTGACTGCATGTTCTCGTAGGCGACGCCGGGCTGCGCGTCGTCCGCATGGTCGCCGTCGAAGCCGGTGACGACCTGGTCGTCCAGCAGGTCGCTGACGGCAGCCAGGGGAGCATCGATCGGGAGGTGGAGGTGGCGGGAGCGCAGCGCGTGCGCGAGTGCATCGGCGTCGGCGATCGAGTGTGCCGACGAGTAGGGAGACGGCATTGCGACGGTCGTGACCTGCGGACCGCCGAGCGCATCGGCGGCGATGGCTGCCACGACAGCCGAATCGATGCCGCCGGACAGGCCGACGACCGCTTCCTCGAAGCCATTGCGCCAACAGTAGTCGCGCGTCGCGCGGACGAGTGCGGCCCAGACTTCGCCGACGGGATCCAGCCGCGGTGCGGCCGCCGCGGGAGTGATGCCCGGCCGGTCCGTGCTGCCTCCGGCCAACGCGACGGTGCCGGGCGCGACGGTGGCGCCCGCGACATCCAGATCGACGATGACCAGGTCGTCGGTGAACTGCGCACCGCGGGCGATGATCGCGCCGTCCGGGGAGGCGATCATCGAGTCGCCGTCGAACACCACCTCGTCCTGCCCGCCGACGACGTTGCAGTAGGCGACGAAGACGCCGCCCCGGGTGGCGTGGTGGCGGACCCAGGCCTCGCGGTCGGCGTGTTTGCCGCGGTGGTAGGGCGAGGCGTTCAGGTTGGCGATGACCTGTGCGCCGGTATCCACGGCGGCCTGGACCGGCCCGGCTTCCGTCCACAGATCCTCGCAGACGGTGACCCCGACCTGGACCCCGGCGATGGACACGACGCATGGCTGATCGCGGGGCGTGAAGTAGCGCGCCTCGTCGAACACGCCGTAGTTGGGTAGCCGGAGCTTGTCGTAGACGGCGGCGATGGTGCCGTCCGCGAGGACCGCCGCGGAGTTGGTCAGAGCGCGGGTGGCCAGCGCGACGTCCCAGTGGCCGACGTCGCTGCTGTCGCCTTCGCCGGCACCGACGAACCCGACGATGGCGGCGGTCCCCGGAGGGCCGTCGATGGCCAGTCGGCCGAGAGCCGCGAGGTTCGCGTCCACGAATTCGCGCGTGCGCAGCAGGTCCTCAGGCGGGTAGCCGGTGATGGTCAGTTCGGTGAACACCACCACGTCGGCGCCCTGATCAGCGGCGCGCTGCCATGCGTCGAGCATCAGTGCGACGTTGCCATCGATGTCGCCGACACGAGCGGGAACCTGGGCGAGCGCAAGCCGGAAAGCCACCGAAACAAGCCTCTCAGACACGAAACATGGCCGAAACGTCGGATCAACGAGGGGGAAACCGCCCCTGCCTAGCGTTCTCGAACGTACCGGTCAGGTCCGGCCAGTCGTCGCGTTCGCGTCGGTGGCGAAGGGACTTGGGCCGTCCGACGAGTCGACCTGGAGGGTTCCTGTCGTGAAGCGATTGCTGAAGTTGGGGGTGGTGACGACCGCACTGATGGCCGTTACCGCTGCACCCGCGTTCGCGCAAGACATGTCCATCGAGGATCTTGCCGTCGCGACCATCGTGCTCTATCTGATGGTTGCAACGGCGTTGGTCTTCATCATGCATGCCGGGTTCGCCATGTTGGAAGCGGGTATGACCCGTTCCAAGAACGCGGCGAACATCATCGGGAAGAACCTGATGACGATCTCCCTGGGGATGGTGGTCTACTACGCCATCGGTTGGGGATTGATGTACGGCGAGTCCGTGGCCGGGCTGTTCGGTTCCGACGGGTTCTTCCTGTCGACGGCGGCCTACGACACGGCAGAAACCGGCTACACCCTGGAGATCGACTTCGCCTTCCAGGCGATGTTCGCCGCCACCGCAGCTACGATCGTGTCGGGTGCGGTCGCTGAGCGCATGAAGTTCGGTGCCTACGTTGCCGTTGCGGTCGTCATGACCGGTCTGATCTACCCGGTCGTTGGCGCGTGGACCTGGGGCGGCGGCTGGGTCGCCGAACTCGGTTTCGCGGACTTCGCCGGTTCGACGATCGTGCACATGACGGGTGGAGTCGCAGCGCTGGTCGGTGCCGCGTTCCTCGGTCCCCGTATCGGGAAGTTCGACCCCGCGACGGGCAAGGCCCGCGGTATCCCCGGGCACTCGATGCCGCTGGCGGCACTCGGAACCCTGCTGCTGTTCTTCGGTTGGTTCGGCTTCAACGGGGGGTCGGTCCTGGCGCTCGACGGTGAGGTCATCGGCATCGTGATCGTCACGACCGCGTTGGCCGGAGGTGCCGGTGGTACCGCAGCCGGGATCTACACGCGTCTGATGAATGGCAAGTGGGACGTCGCGATGATCGCCAACGGGATCCTCGCGGGTCTCGTCGGGATCACGGCGGGTGCCGACTCGGTCAGCAACGAGATGGCGATCGTGGTTGGGCTTCTCGCCGGTGTGCTGGTGGCGGTGTCGGTCACGGCGATCGACTCGCTCAAGATCGACGACCCGGTTGGGGCGATCAGCGTCCACGGGACCTGCGGCATCCTCGGCACCCTGTGGGTCGGGTTGGCGGCCACCGACGGTGGGTTGTTCTTCGGCGGTGGTGCAGAGTTGCTGCTCGCGCAGGTCATCGGCATCGTCGGTGTCGCGGCCTGGGTCGGGATCAGCACAGCCATCCTGTTCGGTGTGCTGAAGGCGATGGGCCAGCTGCGCGTCTCCGAGGAAGAGGAGATCGAGGGCCTGGACGTCCACGAGCACGGCGTGGCGGGCTACCCGGAAATGGCTTCGCGCTAGCTCGAGTTTCCGGGCTAGCTGTTGCGGGGCACGACCCGGTCAGCGAACGACTGATCGACCGGTACGGCGGGACCGGCACCCTGGTGGGTGCCGGTCCCGTCGTCGTCCAGGACGCAACACGTGGGCCGGACGGCCCGCAGAAGGGGGCGGACCGCGATGTCGGACAGCGACGAACTGCACCTCGAGGAAGCGCGTCGGACCTTCGAGTCCCTCGTACCGACGGACGATGACGGGACTGAGGTCAGCGAGTCCGATCCTGCTCACTACGATGCACCGCCGGACGCAGGGGTCTCGGACTCCGTGCGGCAGGAGCGTGGTGTGGACAAACAACAGGAGTACGTCCTTCGGACGGTCGAGGAACGCGATGTGCGCTTCATCCGACTGTGGTTCACCGACGTGCTCGGGTTCCTGAAGAGCGTGGCGATCACGGCTGCCGAGTTGGAGAACGCCTTCTCGGAAGGCATCGGCTTCGACGGCTCATCGATCGATGGCTTCGCCCGCGTCCAGGAAGCCGACATGCTGGTCGTGCCGGATGCCTCGACGTTCCAGGTGCTGCCATGGCGGCCCGAATCCCAGGGCGTCGCCCGCATGTTCTGCGACATCGTGACGCCGGACGGTCAACCGTTCGCTGCGGACCCGCGTTACGTGCTCAAGCGCACCCTGGAACGCGCGGCGGAGATGGGCTTCACCTTCTACGTCCATCCGGAGATGGAGTTCTTCCTGTTCAAGGGCCAGGACGACCCAACTCCGCTGGACAATGGCTCATACTTCGACATGACGCCGCTGGACGTCCAGCAGGATTTCCGGCGCCAGGCCATCAACATGCTCGAGCGGATGGGCATCTCCGTGGAGTTCTCCCACCACGAAGTCGCACCGTCGCAGCACGAGATCGACCTGCGCTATGCCGATGCGCTGACGATGGCCGACAACATCATGACCTTCCGGTTGGTGGTGAAGGAGACGGCACTGCAGCGGGGCATCTACGCGTCCTTCATGCCCAAGCCCATCGAGGGGGAGTGGGGCAACGCGATGCATCTGCACCTGTCGTTGTTCGAAGGCGACACCAACGCGTTCCACGACCCGACGGACGAGTACCGACTGTCGCCGATCGCCCGCGCGTTCACGGCGGGGGTGCTCCGACATGCGCGTGAGATCAGTGCGGTCACCAATCAGTGGGTCAATTCCTACAAGCGCCTGACAGCGCGGCTGCACGGTCCGCTGCCGTCCGGTGAGGCCCCCGTGTTCGTCACCTGGGGCCGGTCGAACCGCAGTGCACTGATACGCGTGCCGATGTACAAACCGCGCAAGGGCGCCTCCACGCGCATCGAGTTCCGCGCTCCGGATCCGGCCTGCAACCCCTACCTCGCCTTCGCGCTGATCCTGGCTGCGGGTCTGAAGGGTATCGAGGAGGAGTACGTCCTACCGGACGAGTCCGAGGACAACGCCTTCGAGTTGACGCCCGCGGAACGGGCCGCCACGGGTATCGAGCGTCTGCCGTCGAGCCTCGGCGAGGCGCTGCAGATCATGGAATCCTCCGAATTGGTTGCCGAGACCCTGGGTGAGCACCTGTTCTCCCACTTCCTGGCCAACAAGCGGCGGGAGTGGGAGGAGTACTCGGCCCACGTCACGCCGTTCGAACTCGAGCGCTTCCTCCCCGTGCTCTAGCCCCGTGGCCAGTCGCAGAAGGTCGTTGCGCGCCCGTCTGGCCGCCGCCGGGCTGGACCCGGATCGGGCGTTCCTCGAGTTGGAATCGGCCGGCCTGCTCACCGACGACCACGACGACATCCGCCACGGGCTGCTGCCGTTGATCAGCGAGGCGACGGAGCCGCAAGATGCCGTGTCCTGCGTGACCGCCCTGGCCATGGATCATCCCGGCCTGCTGGATCGTGTGACTGAAGACGCCGACTGGCTCCGCCGGGTCGTTGCCGTCGCGGGAGCCTCCCGGCCGCTGGGCGATCTGTTGTCCCAGCATCCCGATGCCGTCGCGGCCCTGCGGACACTGGACCAGGTGGATATCGGTGCCACGGCCATGGCCGTCGCCGAGGCCGTCCGCGCGTCGGACGATCCGCAGGTGCAGGCGTCCGGGATCGCGGCCATCCGTCGCGGGGCCACGGCCGACATCGCGGCGCGGGATCTGACCGGAGCCGCGGGGGTCGAGGAAGTCGCGGACGAACTCGCTGGCCTGGCGCAGGGTGTGCTGACCGGAACGCTGGAAGCGGTGCACGAGCAGATCGCGGGGGATCGGCGGTCCGTACGCATCGCCGTCATCGGGATGGGCAAACTCGGGGGCCTCGAGCTCAACTACGTCTCCGACGTGGATGTCGTCTTCGTGCATGAGCCGCTGGACGGGTCGGACGCATCCGAAGCCTCGCACGAGGCGACCCAGGTCATCACCAGCCTGCTCGAGCTCCTGAATGCGTCCACGACGATGGGACGCGCCTACGAGGTCGATCCGACGCTGCGGCCCGAGGGGCGGTCGGGTGCCCTCTCACGGACCATCGAGTCCTTCGTCGCCTACTGGGAACGATGGGCGAAGACGTGGGAGTTCCAGGCACTGATCAAAGCGCGGCCGGTGGCCGGAGACCTTGACCTGGGCGAACGGTGGCTGCGGGCGGCGGAGCCCTTCGTGTGGCCCGACCGGCTGGAACCCGAGGTCATCGCCGAGATCCGTCACATGAAGACGCGTATCGAGGCCAAGCCCGAGGTGCTCCGCCATGGCGGTCGGCAGATCAAACTGGGTCCGGGCGGCATCCGGGACATCGAGTTCGCGGTGCAGTTGCTGCAGCTCGTGCACGGACGAGGAGACCGGTCCCTGCGCCTGACCGGCACCCTGCCCACATTGGCGGCGCTGGTGGCGAACGGGTACGTGGACGATGAGGACGCGCAACCGTTCGCCGCGGCGTATCGGCAGCTGCGGACCGTCGAGCACCGCCTGCAACTTGCGCACGAACGGCGGACCCACACCATTCCGAAGGACGAGGGCAGGCAGGAGTGGTTGGCACGGTCGCTCGGCTACCGACCCGATGGCGACCAATCCGCACGCGCTGCGTTCCTCAAGGACCTGTCACTCGTGCAGGGCGAGGTCCGTGCCCTGCACGCCAAGTTGTTCTACCGGCCACTGCT
Organism: Nitriliruptoraceae bacterium; assembly: GCA_041688045.1. Classification (GTDB taxonomy): domain Bacteria; phylum Actinomycetota; class Nitriliruptoria; order Nitriliruptorales; family Nitriliruptoraceae; genus CSSed11-175R1. The sequence continues at coordinate 798 of JBDNIX010000222.1, read as the reverse complement.
GGAGGCCTACGCCGAGGTGCCGACCTCGACGACCGGCATCAGTGTTCCCGGCGAGGTCACGGCCATGGGGCCGGCTGCGGCGCGGGAGAGGTTGGAGGCTCTGGGCTTCCTCGATGGTGCGGCCGCTCTGCGGGATCTGCGCGCACTCACGTCCGGGCTGTCGCGGCGCGCGCGGACCGTGCGAGCCGTCCTTCCCGCCATCCTCGATGTCCTGCAGGACACGCCGGATCCGGACCGTGGACTGTCCTCCTTCCGCGATCTCGTCGAGGCACAGGGGGATCGCGGCGAACTGCTGTCACATCTGCGGGACCACCCACCGACGTCCGAACTCCTGGGTCGGGTGCTCGGCACCAGCCGCGTCGCCGGCGAATTGCTGGTCGGCCAGCCCCAGGGAATCGAATGGCTGCAGGACGAGAGTCTGCGTGACCACCCACGTGGCCGCGACGAGCTGGTCCGCAAGGCCGTGGCGCGGCTGCACTGGCAGGACACGGACGCCGCCCTGCGACGTTTCAAGCGTTCGGAGTTGCTTCGGATCGTGTTGCGGGACCTGTCCGGGGCCGCGGAGATCGGTGGGGTCGGCCACGAGCTGACCGCGCTCGGCGAGGCCTGCCTGGTCGCCGCGCTGCGGGCGGAGCTGCGTGCCCAGAGCCGCCGCCTGGGCCTTGAGAGCCCGGATGAACTGCCGGTCAGCATCGCCATCATCGGCATGGGCAAGCTCGGGGGTCGGGAACTCAACTACGTCTCGGATCTGGACGTCCTGTTCGTTCACGAGGTTCTGCCCGGTACCAGGGATGAGCC
>JBDNIX010000221.1:0-3559 GCA_041688045.1 Nitriliruptoraceae bacterium | reverse complement strand
TAGAAGCCCGCCTGACGCCACACCTGATGGATCTCGTCGAGGACCTCGTAAGCGGCGACCTGATGGTGGGCACACGGATGGGCCAGCACGGCCCGCCACCGCTCGACGGCGTCGGCCCATCGGCGATCACCGGCTGCGTGCTCGGCCCGGTCGGTCAGCACCCGGACCTGACGCCACGACTCCTCCACGGTGATCTCGGCCATCGGCTCCAAGCCCTTCTGGTCGATCAGCTTCATCAGGCTGCGTTTGCGGCCGTGCTCGACGCGGACACGTTGCAGGACATCACCGCAGCGTTCCAGCTGGTCGCCTCTCCGGGTGAGCCGTGCGATGCGGGTGCGCAGTTCCACCAGTCGACGTAAACCATCAAGGAGCACGATCGACTGGAAGGTCAGGTGGCAAGCCCGGCCGTCCCTCAAGTTCATCGAGCACCCTATCGATGAGAAGCGATTTGGCGTCTGGCTCTCCGCTGCCCCCGCCCTCTGTGCATGTAGTAGTGCACCTCCGCGACCTTGTGCCCGGCTTCAAAAATGAAATCGAGGCGGCTCACTGTGCCGGTTGGCTGTCCCTCCGCCCATCATCACGATTGTCGGATGGTGCGCAGTCACCCGGGCCAAGGTGTTCGCAGCGGCGGGTGCCGTCGGTCAGGCATCAGCTCACGTTCGGAGTGACCTCGGTGTCGAGACGCTCCCCGAGTCGGTCCGTTGCGAGGTCGAGGGCGTGCTGTGTCTGCAGGTTCAACCAGAACCGCGCGGTGGTCCCGAAGTAGCGGGCGAGACGCAGGGCGGTGTCCGCGGTCACGGCACGCTTGCCATGGACGATCTCGTTGATGCGCCGCGGTGGGACGCTGATGTCCTTCGCGAGCCGGTACTGGCTCAAGCCCATCGGCTCGAGGAACTCCTCGAGCAGGATCTCGCCCGGATGGACCGGGGCGAGCTTGGTCGTCATCGATGCCTCCTTAGCGGTAGTCGACGATCTCGACCTCGTAGGCGTCACCGTGGTCCCAGCGGAAGCAGACGCGCCACTGGTCGTTGATGCGGATGCGGTGTTGGCCGTCGCGATCACCCTTGAGCGGTTCGAGCCGGTTGCCGGGCTATTTGCGGGACCGGGATCGGACCGAAGCGCCCGACGTCGAGGCTTCGCTGCGGCCTTCGTCAGTGATCGCGGCCACTCATCCTGACGCCTCGCCCGCCGCTGCGACCGCCTCGTGGATCCCGTGGCCAGCGTCCTCGAGAGCCGCGCAGGCGTCGCCCACCCTGTCGTGTCCGACGAGCAGCCAATCGGTGTCATGGGTCGAGAGCGCGAAGATCGGAACTCCGGCCTCCGCAAGGGGCACGGCCAGTGAAGCCAGGATCCCGGTCAGGTGGAACGGCAACGGCCCACGCACCGACAGCGCCCGCCAACCGGGCTCCGCCTGCACGTCGGAGGGAACCTCCGCCTGCGGGAGGACGACCGACAGCTCGTCGGCCGTGCGGGTGATCGACACCAGCGGTTGGAACACCTGGTCGGCCCACCTGGGGACGGCATCCCCAGGCGGGAGGCGGCAGACCGCGAGCAGCGTCGCGTGCAGATCGAGTTTCACGGCCCCTCCTTGGGTCGACGACGAACGCTACGTCACCGAGCCGAGCCGCCCGGGATCGAAACGCTGACACGCTCAATCAGTGGCCACAGGGCGAGGTGAAGCGAGAGACCTACTCCCTCGTGGTTGCTCTCCGACCCCCTCGGTCCTCGACGAAGAAGGACCCGACAATTGCCGCAGCTTCTGGGCGGGTCGGGACCAGATCGCCAGCGCGCGAAGCCACGGCTGCCGGAGTGGTCTGCTAGAGGTCGAGAAGGTCGGCGAGGATCTCGCGCATCTGGGTGAGCACCTGCGGGCCAGCGTTGCCGATCGGTGCAGCGAGCCGCCCGACGGCGATCGCGCGGATGTGCTGGCACTGTGCCGCGGAGACAGCCCCGAGCCCGTTGCCTGGATCGGGTTCGACGGTCACCTCGGATCGGTATCCCCGGATGGCCAAGGTCAGTGGCACGACGTGGACCACACTCGGGTGCTGGTCGAGGACCAGCTGTGCGGTCACGACCACGACCGGGCGCGCGAGGCCGGCCTCCCGCCCCTGCGGCTCGCCCAGATCCGCGAACTGGACATCACCGCAGCGGCGCATCGAGCCACTCGTCCTCGTCGTCGGCGAGCGGCGTAGCGAGCTGCTCGCCCATCTCTTTCTGGCGAAGCGCCCGCAGCGCTGCCGCGGCGACCTCGTCGATGGTTGCACCACGCCGTTGCGCCTCGCGGCGGAAGCCGTCGTGTGTGCGGTCAGAGACCCGGAGCATCTTGGTTGCAGCCATGACCGCAGTATACGGAACCGTAGACGTCCGTCTCGTGGATCCAGGCAGTTGTGGGCGGTGGCTACCGCTGGTGCGACCGCCCATCTATCTGGAGCCCTCCCTCCTGAACGATGCGGAACCCGTTGCTCGATGAGAGTGGCCATTATCAGGAGCCCGGATCTGGCTGTCGTCGTTGTGCACGGTTCGTCTTGAACGGTGCACGCGCAATTACGGTTCGGTGCGCGCTCGCCAGTAGCCAGGACGTCGACGATCGTGGGCGACCGCCAAGACCCGTAGGCCTTCGGAGGCGACCAAGTACACGACGTGGTAGGGAAAGCGGGAGACTGCTACCTGGCGCACCGAGAGGTTCGCGGGCACGCCGGGAACCGACGTTCCAGTATCCGGCCAGATCATGAGGTGTTCGACGGCCCGGTCCACAGCCGCGAGGAACGCCAACCCCAGACCGGACCGCTGAACCTCGTACCACAGCGCGGCTTCTTCGAGCTCGTCCGACGCCTCCGGCTCGAAGGAGACCTGTCGGCTCACCCGTCGGTTAGCGCTCGGCGAACACGGTCGCGGACCTGGCCCCAGTCCTCTCCGCGAGCCTCACCGGCCAAGACCCGTCGCGCGCGCCGCTCGAGCTCTTCCGCCCACGCTTGCTGGACGGCCGCTTTGTCATCCTCGGGAGGTCCCTCAAGGCTGACCAAAAGCTCGGCAACCAGGCCGGCACGCTCTTCCTCGGACAATGAGAGGGCCTCGCGAAGGAGCGACTGCGCGTGGTTGGTCATGGGGTGAGCGTACCTCTCGACGGCGACCGGACGGCCCCTGATCCACATGGGACGCCACCCCGCTCCCTGGTCTCCAGGGGACGATCACGGTCACGCCCGGGCACTCGCGCGATGCGCGCATCAGTGGCTCGGCTGTCCGCAAACACTCGCCCGCGACGGCCGCCGGCGAGAGCAGAACGTCGGTCATCGATGACGCATCCCTCGACGGGATGGAGCTGCCCGGCGCTACACGCCGTAGCGACACCCCGAATCGGCTGCCTTGCTTCCGCGACGGGAGCGCAGACCGTGAGGTGTCCGCCGGGTCACCCACAACGACGCCGGGAGCAGATCGTCGGCGCCCTCCATCGGCTCCTGGCCACTCCCCCGCGCAGTTGCCGGGCGGATGCCAGTCGCGGCATAGCTGACAGAAGACGTAGCCCCACCGACATCCTGCTCGAAGGGCCGATCGCGGGGGC
>JBDNIX010000220.1:0-10843 GCA_041688045.1 Nitriliruptoraceae bacterium | reverse complement strand
GTGGTGTTCGCACTGACGGCGGCCGCCATCACGCAGGCGATCGGCGTCGAGGGGGCGCTGGGTGCTTTCGTCGCCGGTGTGGTGCTCGGCCGCTCCCGGTATCAGAGTGAACGCGCGACCGAGACCCTGGACAGCGTGACCAAGAACGTCCTGTCGCCGATCTTCTTCGCGACGGCGGGCATTTTCGTCGACGTCGGCGCGCTCGCGACCCCGGGCCGGCTGTTCTGGCTCGCGGTGCTGCTCGTGACGGCCGTTGTCGCCAAGTTCGCCGGGTCGTACGTCGGGACCCGTTGGGGTGGACGGGACCACGCCACCGGGATGGCGATGGGCATCGGCCTCAATGCACGGGGCACCCTGGAAGTGGTTCTGGCCACCATCGCCCTGTCGCTCGGGGTCTTCAACGCGGTGTCGTACTCGGCGGTGGTGCTCGTGGCGATGCTCTCGGCCCTGGGCACGCCGCCACTGTTACGCATCGCCTTGCGCCGGGTATCCCCCGGGCCGGACGAGGCACAGCGGCTGGAACGCGAGAGCGTGCTGTCCACCAGCGTCATCGCCAGCGTCGAAAGGGCACTCGTCCCGACGCGTGGTGGCGCCAACTCCGAACTCGCCGCCCAGGCACTGGGCCTGGTCCTGCAGCCCGAGGCGTCCGTGACCGTCCTGACGGTGCACTCTGCGGACCACGCCCAGAATGCGTGTGTGTGCGAGTCCGCGCTGGACAGCGCTGCCCGCCAGCTGGACGGTCGGTCGGTGGAACGCCGTCGTGCCGTCGCGGACGACCCGGCGGAAGCGGTGCTGAAGGAGGCGGGCCTCGGGTACGGGCTGCTGACGCTCGGGTTGACCGACGACTTTCGTGACACCAAGGAATTGTCGCCGACCCTGCGCGAGTTGCTGACGCGCACGCAGGTGCCGCTGCTGCTGGTCCGCCACGGGCGGCAGGCCGACCGCATGCCGCGCGACTACCGACGGCTGGTCGTACCTGCGACCGGCACGCGTATGGCACGGGGAGCCGAGGAGATCGCGGCGACGCTCGCGTCCCGGACCGGCGGCACCATCGATCTGGTGCACGTCGTGGCACGCCCCGACCGCGACGACGCTGCGAAGGCAGGCCGTGAAGCCGTCGGCCCCCCCCGGGTCGCACGGTCCCTGGTAGGGAGTGCCACGGTGACGACGGGAGCCTCGAAGGTGCCGACCGCGCAGGGGTTGCTGGCCAAGGCCATGCAACGCGTGGACCGCTTCGGCGTGGACACCGAAGGGCACATCCGTCAGGGCGTCACGCCGTACGAAGGCGTGATGCAGGTCGCGGACGCCGCATCGGCGGATGCCATCTTCCTGGGCGCGCAGGTTCGCTCGCTGGAGGGCGAGCCGTTCCTCGGTCACGGCACGGAGTATCTGCTGGAGCATGCCCGGCAGGCCGTCCTGGTGATCGTCTTCCCGGCCACCGAGGAGACCACCTAGCGCTGCGGCGTCCCGCCCTCAGCGCTCGGTGACCACCCAGCGCTGTGGCGTCCCGCCCTCAGCGCTCGGAGACCACGAACCGCAGGCCACGACTGCCCGGAACCCGGCTGACCGCGCCCGCGTCGAGCATCGCGAGCAGATCGCCGCGTGCTGCCTCGACGTCGCCGTCACGGTGCTCCCGGTAGTGAAGAACGGTGAACGCATCGGTGGTCAGCCCGGCGAGGAAGGATGCGGCCGATTCCGGCAGGTCGATGGGGACCACGCCGAGGGTCCGTCCGGCCTCCCGCAGGCCCGTGGCGACCGCGTCGCCCCAACGCTCCAGCCAGATCGACGCGTCACGGCGGCGCAGGGTGCTGGCCACTTCGTCGTGGTAGCCGAGTGGATCACGTGCCAGGGCCACTTCGGGCGCCGCCAGGCCGTGCGGGTCCAGGCCGGCGGCGCGCAGGGTCAGGCGGGCCGCGGCGCGGGCCAGGCGGCCATTGGCGGCGTCGAACGGGTGGATGCGCAGGACCTCGAGGTGGAGGATGCCGGCGGTGATGAGTGCGTGGGCGACGCGCCCGGGGCCCCGGAGCCAGTCGGCCAGGGCGTCCAGGGCATCGGGGACCTCGGCGGGTTCGGCGGTGTAGTACAGGATGCGTCCGATGGTGGCGTCGTGGACTGCCTGTTCGCTCTGGCGCGGGACTCCGGCGCGATCCGGGGCGACCAGCCCGACCGTCAGTCTGGTGTGGAGCTCGGCCAGCGTGGCGATGGGGTCGTCCTGCAGCCCGCCCGCCAGATCGTCGGCGGCGAAGGCTGCCAGCACGCCGCGGGCCTCCAGCGCCAGCAGGCGCTCGTCGGGCGCGTCGGTCATCGCATCGAAGGACGTGTACCACGAGGAGCCGCGCGTCGAGGGCACCGGTTGGTCGTCCACGGACGGCAGTCCCAGCGCCGCGATCCGCTCCTCGGACGGGAGCTCGGTCAGCGGTGAGCCGTCCAACTGCAGCGTCGCCAGCAACGCCCGATCGCGCGTGTCCGCGACCGTTTCCGGGTCCGGGTCGGTGGTCCGCAGCAGGTCCGCGAGCCCCGACACCTCCGCGAGCAGTTCCACTAGGTGGGGCGTGCGTCCGAACCGGGGGCCGGGGGAGGAGGTGGGGGTCACCGCCACGGCAGCAGGCGACGACCGCGTGCGGCTTCTGAACCGATGCGCCCGTGGCGACGTCCCAGCGCGTAGGTGGTGGCGGCCAGGCCCGCAGCACCGCTCACCGCCGTGGTCGTCCTGACGACCTGCTTGGTCCGGCGCGAGAACTCGACCATCGGCCAGGCTCGCTGGTTCGCCACGGTTTCGAGCGGACGGTCGGGGTTCACCGCCACGGGGTGGCCGACCAGTTCCATCATCGGCAGGTCGGACGACGAGTCGCTGTAGGAGTAGCACAGCCGCAGGTCGTAGCCGCGCTCGGCCGCCAGCTTCTCGATCGCTTCCGCCTTGCCCTGGCCGTAGACGAACGGGCCGTCCAGCTCGCCGGTGTAGCGGCCGTCGACCACCGCGGACCGCGTGCCGATGCCGCCCTGCATGCCCAACGCTGAGGCCAGGGGCGTGATGATCTCCTGCGGTGATGCGGACACGATCCAGCAGTCGCGGCCGGCTTCGTGATGCATGTTGATCAATCCGCGGGATTCCGGGCGCACCTTCTGCAGGATGCGGGGGACGATCTCCTCGTTCATGGCGATCAGGTCCGCCTGGTCGATGTGCTGCACCGCCCGCAGGATCCGGTCACGCACGGACTCCGACCGTTCATCGGTCGCGCCGAAGAGCTTGAACGACATCGCCTTGGCGCCGTCGCTGAGCAGATCACCCAGCGGGATGAGTTTGTTCTGCCAGGCTGCGACGCCGAAGTAGAACGCGGACGACCCACTGATCAGCGTGCGGTCGAGGTCGAAGAAGGCGGCGGCGGTTGCCTTGGACACGGGGTGCTCCTCGTTGACGTGAAGCGAACCCGGAGCCTAACGCCAGATCCCCAGTCCGGTTCCGGCGGTCACGCTCCCTTCCCCGTGGAGCGTGGTCGCCGATCCGTGACTGGGGACCAAGCTGAAGGCACCGTAGGACCTGGCCGGTGCGGCGTCGAGCCGGTCGTCCACAGGGCCTGTTGACGACCCGGGGCGGGAGTGTGGACGGGCTGTGGACAGCGAGTACAACGTCCGTCCAGCTGGGGTGATTGGTCCCGCATCACCGCAGGTGACAAGGGCTGCAGGCGCTCTGCGGCATCCACAGGTGCTCCACAGCATGTGGACAACATCGATTTCGGGCGGTCGCTCGCGGTCGTGCGAGCCTCGCACGACCGTCCGTTCGGACCTGCGCGCGAGGGTGCGGGTGTGCTAGCCGGGACCGTCGTCGTCGGGATCCCCGTCGGAGTCGCCGTCGGAATCCTCACCGGAATCGCCGTCCGCGTCGTCCTCGGCACGCTCCCCGCCGCACGGAGCGGTCCGCTCGTCCGCACTGCCCTCCAACGGGGCATCGCCCAGCTCGCCGAACAGCTCCGAGGCATCGTCGGGCACGTCCACGTCGTCGCGCATGCGTGTCAGCCAGCTGCCCGGATCGGCCAGCTCGTCGGCATCGGGCAGGTTCTCCGGATGCGCCAGCGCGCGGTGCAGGCCCTGCGGCCCGAGCGCCGCGCCGACCATGTCCACGAATTGCTCGCCGGTGGTCTCGTCGGCCGGCTTCAGGTCCAGACCGAGCAGGCCGGCCAGCAGTGCCTCGCCGTCACCGCGGGTCGCCCGACGGCGGCGCTGTACCTCCTGGATGCGTCCGAGGCCCGGGAGGCGGTCCGCAACGGCCGTGCCGACCTCGTGTCGCGCCCAGGCTCCGACCAGGCACACCACGCCCTGGAGGCGCTCCAGGATCCGCTCCTGGGCTTCCGTTGGTTCCAGGCGCAACCGGGCGGCCTTCTCCATGGCGGCCCGAAGTTCGTCGGGGTCCTCCGGATCGACCCCGACCATCAGGTCCTCGACCATCCGCTGCAGACGCTCGGGGTCGACGACGGTCCCGGCGGCGAACTGGCCGACGAGGTTGCGCAGGTGCTCCTCCAACCACGGCACGGCGTGGTAGAGGCGGCGGTGTGCGGCCTCGGTCAGCGCCAGGATCACGGCGACCTCGGTCGGGTCCAGGTCGTACCCGTCGAAGACCTCGGACACATTGACGGCGAGGTGGTGGGCCTGTGAGCGGGGTGCGGTGGGAATGCCCAGCTCGTACTGGCCGAGGAGCTGACGGGCCAGCTGGCCGATGACCTGGCCCGCCTGCAGCCCGGCGAGCGCGGCGTTGGCGGGCCGCAGCATCTGCCCCATGTCGCCGCCCATCAGGTTGGCGATCATGGAGCCCATCTCCGGCGGGATGCCCATCTCCTCCAGCCCACGGATCGCGTCCTCGTCGCCCTCCTGCAGCTGCTCGAACTGCTGGGCGGCCAACTCGATCAGGGCGTCCGACGTCGCGGACGCCACGGACTCGACCATCGGCGTCAGAGCGGTGATCGCCGCATTGACCCACGTCTGACGGCTGCCGACCACCAGCGCGCCGGAATCCGGCGGCGCCGGCAGGCTGGTGTCGTCCAGCCAGTGCTCGGCCAGCTGCAGCGCGTTTTCCGCCCGCTGCTGCTCGTCCTGCGTCGGGGACCGATCGCCCTCGGCCGCGACCTGCAGGGCGACACGGGTCGCCAGGTCCCAGTCCACCGGCCCGGTGGGGACGGCACCGGCGCCGCCGACCGCGCCCATGCCGCCCATGGACCCCATGATCGCGGACATCTGTTCCTGCATCTGCGCGAGGGCGTCCGGGCCGCCCATCTGTTCGAGCATCGCGCGCAGTTCGGGAGGGAGACCCTCGAAGGGATCGTCAGGCTGGATCGGCTCGTTGCCCACGGTGTGTGCCTTGTCGCCGGGAAGTCGACGATCCTGCCGAACCCGGCGGGACCGCCGAACGTTGAGGTGGCTACGGTAGAGGTCTGTGGTCGGATGTGAAGCCGACGTGAGCAAGGGGAGCGCAGGGTGACCACCATCGCCATCACCGGCGTGTCGGGCCTGGTGGGTCGTCGGCTGGTCCGATCCCTGGAGCGCCGGCCCGACATCACCCGGATCGTCGGGATCGACCGCAAGGCCCCCAAGGGCCTGACCGGCACCCGGTTCGCCTTCCGCCAGAGCGACATCCGTGATCCCGGGATCGCCCAGGCCTTCGCCGGAGCGGACGTCGTGATCCACCTCGCCTTCCTCGTGGATCCGATGCACGACCAGTCCGCCATGCGTTCGGTCAACGTGGACGGCACCCGCAACGTCATCGAGGCCGCCGAACGTGCGGGTGTGCCCCATCTGATCTACCCGTCGTCCGTGGTGGCCTACGGCGCCCATGCGGACAACGACCTGCCCCTGACCGAGGACAGCCCGGTGCGCGGGACGCCGGACCTCGACTACTCCGTGCACAAGCGCGACGTCGAGCAGTGGCTGGCCGACTGGACCGCGCAGGACCGGCACACCGACATCTGCGTCCTGCGGTTGGCACTGGTGCTGGGCCCGGGGGTCCAGAACTTCGTGACCAGGATCCTCGAGGCACCACGCTTCCCCACGGTCCGTGACCACACCCCGCCGTTGCAGTTCATCCACCTCGACGATGTCGTGTCGGCGTTCGAACACGCCATCGACCGGCGTCTGATCGGCACGTACAACGCCTCGGCGGAAGGGTGGCTGTCGTTCGACGAGGTGCTGGACCTCGTCGGCGGACGCACCGTCGCCATCCCGGAGGAATTGGCGTTCAGCACCGTGGAGCGCCTCTGGAAGCTCGGCGTCGGTGACTACGCGCCCGGCGTCGTCCAGCACCTGATGCATCCCTGCGTGATGTCGCCGGCACGGCTGGTCGCGACCGGGTGGCAGCCCAGGGTCACCAATCGCGCCGCGTTGCGGGAGACCGTGCGCGACCATGCGGGGTACGTCGCGCTCGCCGGTGTGCGCACGCGGTGGTCCACACTCCGGCGCCTGGCCGCGGGGGGCTTGGCTGTCGCGGGGATGGTTGCGGCCGGCGTGCTCCGACGGTTTCGGCGTCGTCGCGCCGCCGACAGCGCGCACTTGGTGCGCACGAATGCGCGGAACGGCTCAGGTTCTGCCAACCAGTGACCGATACCAGGGCATGCCACCACCGGTTGAACGGAGCAGGTCATGAGCCACGTAGTCCTGTCCAAGGGCGCGTCCGGCGAGCCCAAGGTCGATGAAGCCAGCTCGCTCGAGGAAGCCCTCAAGCAGGTTGAGCGGTTGCGCAACGAGGGGGGCGTCAGCGACGTCCGGATCCTGCGTGAGATCCCGATCGAGGTGAAGACCTACTACAGGGTCACCGCGGTCGAGGACGGCGCGACACCTGCGCCGCCTGCTGCGGCACCGACGGCACCGACGGCTCCGACCCCGGACATCGCGCCGCTGTCGGCCGCCGGTCAGCGGACCGACCCGCCGTCCGGATCGGCCGTTCTCGGCCCGCCGCACGCCGTGCCGCAGGCCTCGGTCAACGACGATCTGGAAGGGCTGTCCGGCGAACGACGCAGCTCGCTGTTCGGCCGGAGCTAGCCCCTCGCTGGTCGGGAGCCCTCGCCGGCGACGTGTCGGGGCCGGCACTTCCGACCGACGGGTAGCCTTCCCCGCAGCGCCCCGACCCGGGCGCTGGCGCTGATCGCGCTCCAGGTCGACCGCTGGTGGTAGCCGTGCGACGTTGGTTGGCTGTCCTGGTGCTGGTGGTCGTCGTGTTCGGAGCGGCCATCCTCAGCCGTGGTGACATCCCCTGCGACGTCCTCGAATCGCAACCCGCGTGCTACGTGGCATTGGCCCCGGGTCCCGTCGAGGACAGCCTGGCGATCGTCGAGGTCGACGGTACGCCGACGTTCCCGTCGATCGGTGAGCTGCTCCTGACGACCATCTCGGTCCAGGATTCGCTCGGTCTCACGACCTGGTTCCAGTCGGTCACCTCCGCATCGACCGAGACGGTGCCGCGGGAGCAGGTGTTCCCGGCCGGTGTCGATCCCGACGAGTTGCGGGACCGCAACCTCGCCGCCATGGCGGACAGTCAGCTCACGGCGACCATCGCCGGCCTGACGGAGGTCGGCTACGACCTTGAGGGCCAGGGCGCCCGCATCGTGCTGGTCACCGAGGACGCCGTGACCGACGAACTGCAGGAGGGCGACGTGATCGTCGCCGTCGGCCCCGACCGCGACGCCGTCGAGGACAGCACGGACGTCGTCGGGATGGTGCAGGCCGGATCTCCCGGAGACTCGCTGCAAGTGCACGTCGAGCGTGGCGGGCAGCAGGAAACCATCACGGTCGAACTCGGCGCATCACCCGACGACCCCGACCTGGCCTTCGTCGGGGTCCTGCTCATGACCGAGGTCGACCTGCCCGTGGACATCGACATCGACGCCGGCAGCATCGGCGGCCCGTCCGCCGGCATGATCTTCGCGCTGACCATCGTCGATCTGCTCGGCGAGGACGACCTGACCGGGGGAGAGGTCATCGCCGGAACCGGCACGATCGACCGTGACGGCATCGTGGGACCGGTCGGCGGCGTACGGCAGAAGGTCATCGGTGCCACCGACCCGCGGGACGGTCAGGCCCCCGCGACCGTCTTCCTGGTGCCACGGGCCAACTTCGAGGATGCCCAGGACGCACAGGTCCGCCGCGACATCACCGTGGTCCCCGTCGACGACCTGTCGGATGCGATGACGGCCCTGTCGACGCTCCGTGACGGCGGGGATCCAGAGGGTTCTCTGGTGCTTTCCACCGGGCGCTGACCCCCGGTTCGGCGCGGCATCGAGTGGACGTTGGGCCAACGCCATGGGTAGTCTCGCCGACCCGGAACATCCCGGACCAATGACCTTTGAGAGGCGATCCTTTGGGCGCTTTCGTCCGCCGCCGGCTTGGCACCGTCGTCATCCTGGCCGCACTGCTGGTGATCTTCAGTGCGAACCGCATCGCGGTGCTGCTGACCGACTTCTGGTGGTTCGACGAACGGGGGTTCCGCCAGGTCTTCACCACCGTGCTGTCCACCCGTATTCTGCTCGGGGTGGTCTTCGGCCTGATCCTTGCCGTCCTGGTCGCCGGGAACCTGCTGCTGGTCCGCAAGCTGCGGCCCTTCACCATCCCGTCGTCGTCGCAGCAGGCCCAGATCCAGCGCTATCGCGACCTGGCCGACCCCTACCTGCCGTGGCTGATCCTGGCCATCGGACTGCTCTTCGGGTTCACCTCCGGCGCGGCCATCAGTGCCCAGTGGGAGACCCTCCTGCTGTGGCAGAACGCGGTCGACGTGGGCGTGTCCGACCCCCAGTTCGGCGTGGACGTCGGGTTCTACCTCTTCGAGCTGCCGTTCTGGACCCTGATACAGACCTGGCTGTTCACCTCGCTGGTCCTGACCACCCTGCTGGCCGCCGGCGGGCACTACCTGCTCGGCGGCATCCGGCCGGAGGCCGAGGGCGAGAAGATCCTGCCGTCGGTTAAGGCCCACCTGGCGGTCCTGGTCGCCGTCATCCTGGCGGTACGGGCCTGGGGCTATTGGCTCGACCGCTACCAGCTGAACTTCTCCGACCGCGGGACCGTGACCGGTGCGTCCTACACCGACGTCAACGCCGAGCTTCCCGCGCTGTACCTGCTCATCGGCGTGTCGGTCATCTCGATCGCCCTGGTGCTGTTCGCCATCCGGCGGGCCGGTTTCCTGCTGCCGGGCGCGGCGCTCGGACTGCTGGTCGTTGCCTCGATCATCCTGCAGGGCGCGTACCCCGCGGCGATCCAGCGACTGCGTGTCGACCCGCAGGAGCTCGCCCAGGAAGAGCCATTCATCTCCCGCAACCTCGAAGCGACCCGGGCTGCCTACGGGTTGGATGAAGTCGAACTGCGGCCGTTCACCATCGCGGACGACCTCGACGAAGAGGACGTGTTGGAGAACGAGGTCACCCTGCGCAACGTGCGGCTGTGGGACCCGGAGGTCCTGGAGACCACCTACAGCGAGTTGCAGGCGTTGCGTCCGTACTACCAGTTCAACTCGGTCGCGATCGACCGCTACGAGATCGACGGCGAGCTCCGGCAGGTCATGCTGTCGACCCGTGAGCTGTCCCAGCTGGCCCCGCAGGCGGACTCCTGGCAGAACCGCCACACCTTCTACACCCACGGCTACGGCGTCGTGGCGTCGCAGGTGAATACGGCAAACCCCCAGGGCCAGCCGGTGTTCATCAGCGCGAACATCCCGCCCACCGGCCAGGACGAGGTCGTCCCGGACGACGTGCCGTCGCTGTACTTCGGTGAGTCGGCGACTCCCCCCTACTCCCTGGTCCAGACCTCGGCGCCCGAGCTGGACTTCGAGGACCCGGTCACCCAGGAGCAGGTGCTCACGGAGTACGAGGGCCAGGGTGGCGTCGACATCGACAGCTTCCTGCGCCGGACCGCCTTCGCACTGCGGTTCAACGACTACAACATCCTGCTGACCAACTTCCTGACCGACGAGTCGCGGATCATCTTCAACCGGCAGATCAACCAGCGGGTGCAGGAAGTCGCGCCGTTCCTTGAGCTCGACGCGGCGCCGTACCCCGTGGTCCGCGACGGCCGGGTGGTCTGGATCGTGGACGCCTACACCACCTCGAACGCCTACCCCTATTCCGAGCGGCAGGCTCTGAACCTGGGGGAGCGTGCGGTCGAGGTCAACTACGTACGCAACTCGGTCAAGGTCGTCATCGACGCCTACGACGGCGACATGACCCTGTACCGCGTCGAAGACGACGACCCTGTCCTGGACGCCTGGGAGGGCGCCTTCCCCGACCTCATCACCCCGGTTTCCGAAGCCCCCGAAGGCCTGGCGGCCCACTTCCGCTACCCGCAGGACCTGTTCAACCTGCAGTCGGATCTCTACCAGAGCTACCACATCCCCGAGGCAGCGGCCTTCTACAACCGCGCCGACGAGTGGGACCTGCCGAACGACCCGGCCTTCGCCGCCAACCAGGGCACGGGCGACCTCGCGGCAGCTTCCCAGCGCCGCCTGATCCCCTACTACCTGTTGATGCGTCTGCCGGGTCAGACCACCGAGGAGTTCGTCCTGATCCAGCCCTACCTGGCCCGACAGCGACCGAACATGGTGGCCTGGTTGGCCGGACGCAGCGACGGCGAGAATCTGAACGAACTGTTCGCCGTGAGGTTCCCCTCCGACTCCGTGGTGCTCGGGCCCCAACAGGCCCAGGCCCGCATCGAGCAGGACGACGACATCTCCGCGTACATCACGCTTCGCGACCGTGAGGGGTCGAGCGTGATCCGAGGCAACCTGCAGGTGCTGCCGATCGCCGATTCGGTGCTCTACGTCGAGCCGCTGTTCCTCGAGAACCCACAGGCTCAGATCCCCGAACTGGTTCGCGTCGCG
>JBDNIX010000023.1:0-4194 GCA_041688045.1 Nitriliruptoraceae bacterium | reverse complement strand
TCAGCGATGAGCGCGACCGGCGATGTGGCGCGGATGCTGACGCTCGTCCCATGGTTCCTGGAGCGGCCCGGAGCCAGTCTGGACGAAGCGGCCGAGGCCTTCGGTGTCACGGCGACCGTCATCCGCCGGGATCTCGGTCACCTCGATTTCTGTGGACTGCCCGGACTCGGCGGCGGTGCGCTGTTCGACGTGTCGCTGGCGGGCGACCGCGTCGTGGTGTCCATGGCCGACGAGTTGCGGCGACCGCTGCGCCCGACCGCCAGCGAGGGTCTCCGACTGGTCTTGACCCTGGACGCGGTCGTCGGTGCACTGGGTGAGCAACTCCCGGCCCTGCGCTCGGGGATCGACAAGGTGCGGGCCGCCCTGGGCATCCCCGAGGATGTAGCGGACGTCCTGGACGCCGACGAGGTCCCCGGTCTGGCCACGCTCCGCACGGCCCTGCGCGAGCAGCGGCGGGTCCGTCTGACCTACCAGGGGCGGTCTGACACCCACCCAGCGGCGCGGGACGTCGATCCCTGGTCCCTCCACGTACAGGACGGCGCCTGGTATCTCCAGGGCCATGATCACGGGGTGGGAGAGCGCCGGACGTTCCGTCTGGACCGCACGTCGGACGTCGAGATGCTGCCAGAGCCCGTCCACATCCCGGCCCCGGACCACCTCCCGCCGCCGCGATATGCGCCCGCACCGGACGACCTCGAGGTCCAGATCGAGGTCACTCCCGACGGACGGTGGCTGGAGGGCGCCGTCCTGGTCGATCGGCTGGACGACCGCGACGACGGCGGTGCCGTGCTGACCCTGCGCACCGACGCACCCCGGTGGATCGCGCGGTTGGTGCTCATGGCCGGGGGCGAGGCTCGCATCCTGGCGCCCGACGACCTGCGTGACGAGGTACTGCGGATGGCCACGGACGTGCCCCTATAGATCAGGGCGGCTTCGGTCGATACGTCGGGGAGAGCCCGACCGAGATTCCCGAGAGGTGCCGTCATGACCCGGATCCGTGCCACCTGTCCCGACTGTGGGGACGTGGAACTGACTCCCGAGCAGATGCTCGTCCAGGTCGAGCACGATGCCGTCGAACTGGTCGGTGACGGCAGCCACTACCGATTCCTGTGCCCCGGGTGCGAGGTGACGGTCCGTAAGCCGGCAGACGACCGGATCGTGCAGCTGTTGATCACGGGTGGGGTCCGCCTGGAAGTCGCCGATCCGCCGGTCATCACGGCGGTGGACGGACGCCCCCCTCATCCGGAGATGCCACCCGACGGGCCACCGTTGACGTCGGATGATCTGCTGGACCTGCACCAGGTTCTGCAGCGTGCCGACTGGTTCAGCGAGCTCTGCGAGCCGAACACCTGAGTCGGTCGCCTGAGTGGGTCGCACGACGCGGCACGGGACCAGCGCTACCGGGGGTCGGAGGCGGTCGGGTACTACACTTCCGGGGCCCGATCCCGAGGTGCCGTGTCCACGCCCATCATCGCCATTCTCGTCGTGACTGCGGTCGTGACGTTCGCCGCCTTTGCCGTGCTGATCTGGAGTGTCGTACGCAGCGTCAAGGCCGTGGCGGCCGATGTGACCGTTCTTCGCGATCGTGTCCTGCCGGATCTGCAGCGGATCCAGCGCGACGCCGACGTCACCTCGCGTGAACTGGATCACGTGGGGACGTCACTCGAACGCCTGCAGCAGGACCAGCAGGCGCGCCGCGATCAACGACCCGGTTCCTCGCACTGAAACCTCGCCGTTCCGGGCGCCCGCGCGCCCGTGGTAGACGTCCGGCCGGTTTCCGTTCCGCATGCTCGCCGGGAGGCCATGCGAGGTAGGCTGTCGAGGAGGGTCGCACGGGCGTACCGACCGGTAGCGACGGTGGCCCTCGATGCGACCGACCTGCGAGGATGGCCATGAACCCCACGGGGCAGCAACTGATCATCATCCTGCTCATTGTGCTCCTGCTCTTCGGCGCCAAGAGACTGCCGGACCTGGCCAAGTCGATGGGCACGTCGATCAAGGAGTTCCGTTCGGCCACCAAGGACGCGATGTCGGACGACGATTCGGACGCGACGGATGCGACGGACGCGACGTCGGAATCCGATCAGGGACACTGATCCATCGCCACGGACGAAGCCGCTCCCGGATCTGGCCTGCCGGGGGAGATGAGTCTCTTCGAGCACCTCGCCGAGCTGCGCAACCGGCTGTTCAAGGCCGTCATCGCGCTCACGATCGGCACGGTGATCGGCTACATGCTCTTCCCGTACCTGATCGATCTGATCATGGAGCCCTACTGCGCCGTCGCTGACCGGATCCGTCCGGAGGGCACCTGCACGCTGGTGGCGTTGACGCCGCTCGAGCCCTTCTCCGTGCGGTTGAAGACGTCGGTGGTCGTGGGCCTGTTCATCGGGGGCCCGGTCATCTTCTACCAGCTGTGGCGCTTCATCACGCCGGGGCTCACGACCAAGGAACGGCGCTACGCGATGCCGTTCGTGACGATCAGCCAGATCATGTTCGCTGCGGGGATCGTGTTCGCCTATCTGGTCATCCCCTACGGGCTGCGCACACTGCTTTCCCTCGGTGGACCCAGCATCGAACCCCTGCTGTCCGCGTCGGAGTACCTGTCGTTCTTCCTGACCCTGTCCATCGCGTTCGGGGTGGTCTTCGAGATGCCGTTGGTGCTGATCTTCCTGTCCCTGGTGGGCATCCTCAAAGCCGGGGCGCTGCGCAAGGCTCGGCCCTACGCCATCCTCGGCAGTGTCGTCGCGGCAGCCGTCATCACCCCGACCAACGATGCGATCACCCTGTTCTTCATGGCCGGTCCGATGATCGTCTTCTACGAGATCTCGATCCTCGCGGCCTGGCTGATCGAACGCTCCCGCCGGAAGCGCGTGGCATGAGTGGTCCGGTCACTGATGCGCAGCCCGAGAAGCAGTCAACGTCGAGCTGGTCGCGCTTCGTCCTGCGTTGGCGACGAGCGTCGGCGCGCCTGCGACTCGGGCCACTGTTCGTCGCCTGTGTGATCGCGCTGCTGCTCGGCGTGATCATCGGTCGGGTCAGCATCCCGACGGTCGATCAAGCGGCTGCCCAGGCCATCGACACCTCGGTGATGCCGCTGGTCCTTGATTCCGACGGCATCTGGAACTCAGCGTCGGGCGATCGGGTGCCCGTCGTGGATGCCCTGGTCGCCCTGCGGCAGGACGGCGATCCGGCTGCGATCGTTGCGTGGCGCGACGACTGGCTGGCCTCGTACGATGGGGTTCTGCTGCAGCTGGCTGGGCTCGACATGCCACGCAACGCACGCCCCGTCCAGCGCCAGGTCATCACGGCGGTCACCCTGTCCCGAGACGCGGTCGAGGTGCTCGGTCACGCCGCCGAGGTCGAAGATCCCCAGGCGCGCCGCGACCTGCTCACCGAAGCGGGGCGTCTGCGTCAGCGCAGCGAGCACCTGATCGCCGCGGCCCGCGCCTCGACCCTCGACCTCGAGGGGCAGCGGGCCGACGTGTCACCCTTGCCGCCCCTGATGAGCTTCCCGGAAGGACGTCGAGGATGACCGAACGCGTGCTCGAAGACCAGCCGGTCGTGCGTGGTTTCGTCAAGGAACTCGGTTTCGACCTCGACCCGTTCCAGGAACGGGCGATCGCCGGGTTGGTGGCGGGGCGCTCTGTGCTGGTCGCCGCCCCCACGGGCGCCGGCAAGACGGTGGTGGGGGAATTCGCGTGTCATGACGCCCTGGAACGCGGTGGGCGCGCCTTCTACACGACGCCGATCAAAGCCCTGTCGAACCAGAAGTTCCGCGACCTTGCCGCGCGCTATGGCGACGACGCCGTCGGTCTGTTGACCGGGGACCGGTCGATCAACGGCGATGCCCCGGTGGTCGTGATGACCACCGAAGTACTGCGCAACATGATCTACGAGGCGTCGCCGGCTCTGACCATGCTGCGCCACGTGGTTCTTGACGAGGTGCACTACCTGGCCGATCGCTCCCGCGGTGCCGTGTGGGAAGAGGTCATCATCCAGCTGGCGGGGTCGGTGCAACTCTCCGCCCTGTCCGCCACGGTGAGCAACGCCGAGGACTTCGGCCGATGGCTGGCTGAGGTCCGCGACGACTGTGAAGTGATCATCGAGGAGGCACGCCCCGTACCCCTCAAACACCACTACTTCGTCAATGACCGACTGCACGACACCTTCCGCGCCGGCAAGAAGAAGGGCGCG
>JBDNIX010000219.1:0-14280 GCA_041688045.1 Nitriliruptoraceae bacterium | reverse complement strand
TGCCCTGACGCGTCGGGGTCTGCCGGAGGGGTCCCCGGCATGAAGATCGTCTCGCGGCCCGTCGGCGCACCGCCGTCCCCGGCCCCGTCGGCGGGTTCCTCCGCGGGGGTCGACTCGCCAGACTCCGGGGCCGACTCGGTGGCGCCGGTCCCTTCCTGCGCATCGGGATGGAGTTCAGGCGGGTACCACTTGCCGTCTGACGCCTGCCAGTAGCCCTCGGCGGGTGGACCGTCGGAGGCCGGCGTCTCGGCCGCCTCCGTCGTCGCGTCCGGGTGCAGTTCCGGCGGGTAGTACTTCCCGTCCGACGCCTGCCACCAACCTTCGGCCTGAGGTGAATCGCTCATCGTTATCCCCTTACTTCCAGCCCCGGCAGACACATCGCACCGAAGCAGTCCTGTTCGACGTACATCACGCCCCAGGCTGAAACCCTACAACACGCGGCGGGCCTCGGGCAGCGGCAGGAACGTCGAGGTACCGCTACGGTCCCCGACGCGCAGAGTTGGGACCCACTGATGCACATCGCGATCCTCGGAGGAACCGGCCCACAGGGCCGGGGGCTGGCGTCGAGGTTCGCCAGGGCCGGTCACGACGTGCAGATCGGCTCCCGGGCCGCGGACCGGGCCGAACACATCGCCGCCGCTCTCAACGCCCGCCTGGCCGACGACCGGGCCATCGGCTCAGGGGGCAACCTCGATGTGGTCGCGAACGCCGACCTGGTGATCGTCGCCGTGCCTTTCAAGACCCAGACCTCGCTCCTCGATGCACTGGCTGAACCGCTCGCCGGCCGCATCGTGGTCAGTTGCGTCAACCCCATCGCCTTCGACGACCAGGGACCGCACGGCGTCGATGTCGCGGAGGGAAGTGCAGCACAGCAGGCGGCGCGCATCCTGCATCGGTCAACGGTCGTAGCCGCCTTCCACCACCTCGCGGCGGCAACGCTCGAAGGTGATGATCCGGTGCACGACGAAACCGTCTTGGTCTGCGGCGACGACGCCGACGCCAAGGCCGTCGTTATCGATCTGGCGGCCGCTGTCGCCGGCCGCGGAGGCGTCGACGCCGGCCCCTTGCGCAACGCGCGAACGCTGGAATCGCTGACGGCCGTTCTGATACACATCAATCGTCAGCACAAGGCCCGTTCCGGCATCGCGATCTCCGGTCTGTAGCTCTCGCGATCTCCGGTCTGTAGCTCTCAAGAGCTAGCGAGCGTGCCATCTGGACGCACCCGTCCGACCATCGTCACCCTTTTCGCGTCCGTTGCCGTAGGTTGGGACCATGAGCATTGATGACACCACCATCCGTGACCTGATCGGCTTCAGCGACCCGCAAGGCGTGCTGTCGATCTACCTCGAGACCACGGCATCCATGATGTCGGACCCGCAGCCAACGGCACCGCTCGAGATCCGCGACCGGATCTCCAAGCTGACCGACGACGTGGGTGATCGGGACCCGGACCTTGCGCGGGCGATCACCGAGCGCCTGGAACGCAACGAACAGGATCTCGCCCGACTGCTGGATCCCAGGGCCCACGGACGGGGCCGGGCGCTGTTTCTGGGAGTCCAGACGGGCCGGACGGCCACGGTCTCCGTCCAGCTGCCGTTCAGGCACCGAGTGGTCCACCACGACTCGCCCTACATCCGGCCGCTCGTGGCCGCCTACGACGAGGGCCGCGACGCCGGGGTCCTCGTGGTCTCCCGATCCGGGACGCGGTTGCTGCGCTGGTCGGTCGGCGAGGCCGAGGAGGTCGACAGCGACCGGTTCGTGGTCTTCGCCGAACAGGTCGGACGCGACATGTCCGGCCCGTCCCCCGCAAACCCGGCCGATCCCCGCCATGGCAACGTCCAGCGCCAGCGCTTCGAGGAGCGGCTCGATGCCAATCGGCAACGCTTCCTGCGCGACGCCGTCAACAAGGTCGTTCAGCACGCGACGTCCCAGCACTGGGACCGCCTGGTGCTGTCCGGAGCTCCCAAAATCCGCAGCGCGGTTTCGGATCTGCTGCCGGACGACAACGACCTTCGGGTGATCACGGCGGAACCGTCGTGGGAGGACGCCGCACCCCATGAGATCGCCCAACAGGTCTGGCCGCTGCTCCGGTCGGTGCACGAGCAGCGCGAACGTCAGCTCGTGGCCTCGGCCAGGGATCGAGCGCTGTCGGGTGGAGCCGGCGCGCTCGGCGTGCGGGAAGTCTGCGAGGCACTCAACGAGGGACGTGTCGCCCACCTGCTGTACGACGACTCCCTCAGTCTCCAAGGGTTCCGGTCCGACGAGGGCACAGTGCATCCGGACGTCCCCGATGTGATGAAGCAGGCTGACATCGCCGTCCATCCCGAGCCGCTGCTCATCGAGCGGATGATCGAACGCGCGATCGCCACGGACGCCGGTGTCACGCCGATCGGACCGGACGTCGCACCGGACCTCCATGAGCATGAGGGGATGGCTGCCATTCTGCGCTGGTAGATCGCATCACCCCACGTCGGGGACCTCGACCTCCACGGTCTCACCACCCCAACCGTGTTCCAGGTCACGTCCTTCGACGACGATCACCTCGACGTCATCGGGTATCGATAGGCCGTCGAGCGACCGGGTGAAGGGCTGTTCGTTCGCGTGGTCATGTAGCAGTTCGCGGACCCCCAGTTCCTCGCCGTCCGTGGTCAGTGCCCGGAACGCATCCGCATAGCGCTCCGGGCTGTCGTACGGAGAGGACAACGTCGCCGACAGGCGCCAGGCGTCGCCGACCGGTTCAAGGGCGGCCTCGACCACGTCCGGGTACCGCTGGCCGTCCGTCGCGCCGGAGCCAGCGTCGGAGTCGTCGGCCGTGCCGTCAGCGGTGTCTGTGCCATCCGCGACCTCCGGCGCATCCGTGGCGTCCGGTTCGTCGCCAGCGTTCGCGCACGCACCGATCAGCACAAGCCCGGCGACGAGGGCAACCACCCCTCGGACGGTCCGGATCCATGCACCACCGCCGTTCACCTGGCACTCCGTTCGGTCGCCGAGGGCAGCAGAGTGACAGCCCGCTTGCCACAACGTAAGGGACCGATACCGTCGCTGCGGGCCTGACACGGGCCACGGGGAGGGAAACCGGATGCCGAACCACTCAAGGTCGCGACGCAGGTCACGATGACCGAGATTCGCCACCCGGCAGTGGCCGCGCTGTACGACCACCTGATGCGTCCGCAGGAACAGTGGTTGGGTGTCGGGCGACAGCGTTCGCGCACCGTGGCCAGAAGCCACGGGCACGTGCTGGAGATCGGGTTCGGCACGGGACTCAATCTGCCCCACTACCCCGCGGTGTCGCGGCTCACGGCGGTGGAGCCCGACCCCCACATGCGGCAGCGCGCCCAGGCCCGCCTGACGGCGTCGCCGCCGCCCTTCCCCGTGGAGCTCGTGGCGGCCAGGGCCGAAGACCTCCCGTTTCCCGACGACTGCTTCGACACGGTCGTGATCTGTCTGACGCTCTGCACGGTGGAGCAGCCGCGTCGCGCCCTTGACGAGGTCCGCCGGGTCCTGGGACCCGACGGCCATCTGTCGTTCCTCGAGCATGTGCGATCCCGACAGCCGACGGTGACCTGGTTGCAGCACGCGGCCACCCCCGTGTGGCGCAACCTTGCCGGTGGCTGCCACCTCGACCGGCCCACCGTCGACGAGGTGGAGGCCGCCGGTTTCCACCTCGATCATCTGTGGCGGTCGGGCGGTGGGTCCGGATCCTTCGTGCAGGGCCGAGCTCGCCCTGCCGACTGAGTTCAGTCGTGCTGCGGGAAGCCGAGGTTGAGGCCGCCGTGGCTCGGGTCGAGCCACCTCGAGGTCACCACCGTGCCGCGCGTGAAGAACTGCACACCGTCGGTGTCGTGGGCGTGGCTGTCACCGAACAGTGAGTCCTTCCAGCCGCCGAAGGAGTAGTAGGCCATCGGGACCGGGATGGGCACGTTGAGCCCGACCATCCCGACCTCGACGTCATACTGGAAACGGCGGGCCGCACCGCCGTCGTTGGTGAAGATCGCCATCTGCGGCGTGACGCGGTCGAACAGCGCGGGCTTGAGCCAGAACCCGCCGGGCTCACCGTCGACATCATCCACATCGCGACCATCGACGACCAGCGTGGCACCGGCTTCCACACCCGCGTCGAGGTAGGACGCCACCCGGTCGCGGTGCGAACCGGTGACCAGCGGCCCCATATCGCACCCGCGCCGGCCGTCCCCCACCCTCAGGCTCTTCATGCGTTGAGCGATCCGGCTGACGAGGTCATCGGCGATCGGCTCCACGGCGACCACCGCGGAGATCGCCATGCACCGCTCACCTGCGGAACCGAACCCGGCGTTCACCGCAGCGTCGGCAGCCAGGTCCAGATCGGCATCGGGAAGCACCACCATGTGGTTCTTTGCGCCGCCCAGGGCCTGGACCCGCTTGCCGGCGCGAGCGCCCTGCTCGTAGACATACCGGGCGATCGGCGTCGACCCGACGAACGACACCGAATCCACGCCGGAGTGCTCGAGCAGCGCATCGACCGCGACCTTGTCGCCCTGGACCACGTTGAACACACCATCGGGCAGGCCGGCCTGCTGCCACAACCGCGCCATCCACACCGCAACGGACGGGTCCTTCTCACTTGGCTTGAGGATGACCGCATTCCCACACGCGATCGCGACGGGGAAAAACCACATCGGCATCATCGCGGGGAAGTTGAACGGGCTGATGATCGCCGACACACCCAACGGCTGCCGAATCGAGTACACGTCCACGTCGGTGGACACCCCCTCGGAGAACCCGCCCTTGAGCAGGTGCGGAATCCCGCAGGCGAACTCCACGACCTCGAGGCCCCGCGTGACCTCGCCAAGCGCGTCGTCGAGCACCTTGCCGTGCTCCGCGGTGATGATCGCGGCCAACTCCTCCTTGCGTTCGTCGAGCAATTGACGAAACGCGAACAGCACCTTTCCACGCCGGCTCAACGACAGCCGTCGCCACGCGTCCCCCGCCTCCACAGCAGCCCGTACCGCATCGTCCACGATCTCTGGGGCCGCCAGATCGACCCTGCCCGTCACCTGACCGGTCGCGGGGTCGAAGACCTCCGACGAGCGCCCCACGGCAGCCGTGTGGTCGGCCCCCGCAATCCAGTGCGTGATGCGATCGATCATGATGTCTCACTCCCTACCGCGGGCCAACGGGCATCGGCCCGACGATCGCTCATCACCGGAAACTGTGCGGCAGCAACGGCGCGGCCCCCGCTTGCGTATCGGCCGTGTGCGATGACACCTGCCACCGCCTGCGGGCCCTGCTATCGAGATGTCCTAGAGTTCAACGTCCACGGTGGGAAATGCCCGTTCCGTGACATCGCGGCGGCATCGTGCAGGAGGAGAGGATGACGATCGTCCTGCGGGCGCAGATGCGTCACGTCGCGACGGAAGCCGAGTCGACATGAACTGGCCGTGGTGGGCCGTAGCCCTGGCTACGGCACCTGTGCTCCTGCTGACGGTTCTGGTGTTGCGGTCGCGGCCGGTGACCCGTTCCGCCTGGTTGGCCGCGGGGGTGGCGGGGATCGTCTCCATAGCGGCCTTCGGGCTGGATCCGATCGAGCTGCTGATCGCCGTCACACGCGGGGTGTGGACCGGCGGATGGATCCTGCTCATCGTGCTCCCGGCCCTCCTGCTGTACGAGGTGCTCGACCGGTCCGGAGCGCTGGACCATCTCGCCTCCGCCGCAGACCAACTGGCGCCGACGGAGGGGCGGCGCCTGCTGCTGCTCGCCTTCGTCCTGCCGTCGTTCCTCCAGGGAGCTGCCGGTTTCGGCGCACCGATCGCCATGAGCGCCCCGATGCTCGTCCGCCGCGGGATGGCACCGGTCGCAGCCGTGGCCGCCTGCCTCATCGGCTATCAATGGTCGGTCACGTTCGGATCGATGGGTTCCAGCTATTTCATGGCCGAGGCGACCGCTCGTCTGAGCGAAGCGGACGCCCGATCACTGGCCCTCCGCGCCGGCGTGGTGCTCGCCGTCAGCGCGGTGGTGTCGGGCCTGTTGGTGCTGACCCGGGGACCACGAGCCGGCGGTGACCGGTGGCGGGCCGTCGCCATCGGGTCGATCATGGGGGTCGTGCTGATCCTCGTGGTCACGGTGCAGCCGGCACTCGGCTCCACGACGGCCGGACTGGCGGGCCTGGGCGCCTGCTGGTGGCTGCTGCCGGCCCGCGGGGAACCGCGCCCCGGTGGCAGCGACCTGCTGGTAGCGGCATCGCCGTACATCGCGCTCACCGTGGCCGCCGTCATCGGCTTCGCCGTGCCCCCGGTTCGGACCGTGTTCGATCGGGTTCCTGAGATCGCGCCCGCCCTTCCCGGTGTCGACGCCGCCTTCGGGTTCACGACCAGCGCATCCACGGTCACTCCGGCATTTCGGCCGCTACTCCACCCCCTGCCGTACCTCGTCGTCGCCCTCGCGGTAGCACTGTTCGTCTACCGGCGCCGTGGCTGGTGGACGGTGGGGAGCAGCAGCGCGGCCCTGACCGGGTGGCTCGCTCGGGCGAAGAAGGTCGCCGCGTCGATCGTCGGCTTGACCGTGCTGGCCGCCGTGCTGACCGAAGCCGGAATGGTGGCAGCGGTGGCCGAGGCGCTGGCCTCCTCACTAGGGCTGGCCTTCGTCGCCGTGTCCGCACCACTGGGAGCATTCGGGACGATCCTGACGGGGTCGACCACCGCATCCAACGCCCTGTTCAGTTCACTGCAGGCCGAAGTCGCTATCGCCCTGGGCGTCCTGCCGGCGATCCTGGTCACCGGCCAGACCGCCGGCGGCAACATCGGCAACGCGCTGTCCCCGGCGGTGGCGGCCGTGGGCACCGCGTCGGCCGGAGCCGTGGGGCAGGAAGGCGCCATTCTGCGCCGCAACATCGGTGCAGCGGCGATCCTCGCGGCCACGGTCCTCGTTGCGCTGGTCATCCAGGTGTGGCTGCTTCCGTGAGGCGGATCCCGCCACATCCCCGAGGCCTGACGGGACCCGGGTCGCTAGCGTCGCCGGACGGACGGGTTGAGGGGGACACCGTGACGCTCAAGGTCGAGATCGATGGCATGCGCGCACTGTCGATGGATCCGGCGACCCCGGCACCCTGGCCGGGGGTCGTGGTGCTGCACGAGGCCGCCGGACTCAACCTCGATATCAAGCGCATCGTCCAACACCTGGTCGGGCTCGGTTACGCCACCGTCGCGCCGGACCTCTTCAGCGGAGCGCCGAAGCCGCTCTGCATCGCCCGGGCGGTCCGTGACGCGTTCATCGCTCCCTCCAGCCGGTCCACCACGGACCGGATCGAGCGCGTGCGCCAGTGGTTGGCGGATCGCGACGACGTCGACGGCGAACGGATCGGCGTCATCGGGTTCTGTATGGGCGGCGGCTTCGCCGTCGTGGCGGCGGCCAGGTCCCCTTTCGCGGCTGCAGCGGTGAACTACGGCCGGGTGCCGACGGACACGAGGTTGCTCGACGGCAGCTGTCCGGTGGTCGCCAACTACGGCGGGAACGACCCCCTGATCCCCAAGGGCACCCCTCAGCGGCTGGAGGCCGCCTTGACGGCTCAGGGCGTGCCGGTCGACGTCCAGGTCATCCCCGGCGTCAGTCACAGCTTCATGAACCACGAACCCGCCGTGGCCGCGGTGTTGGGTATCGGATTCGACGGCCCGGCTGCGGACACCGCGTGGGCCCGGATCGAGCAATTCTTCGAGCAGCACCTGGGCGCTGACACGGCATGACACGCGCGTGACACGGTCCCGCGCCATGCTGCTCCACATATAGATGCGCGGGGCAGAACCACCGTCGCGCACGATCACGGCCACCGGTGGGCATGCAGGGGCAACCCACTGGGACAGCTGGGGCACGGGACGATCCCGTCGGCGGCAGACCGCCGACGGGATCGTCCTGCGCGAGCGCCTCGGTACGCTCTGCCCAGCCGACCGCGTCGGGGTGCTGGTTCGCCCGTGGACATCGGAGGCCGCTCGGCCCTTCGACACGGTGGTTGGCGATTCCGGACCATGTGACCCGCCCACGGCTCGTCGACCTGATGTCGGCAGGGCCGATGGTCGTGATCGAGTCCCAGGCCGGAGCCGGCAAGTCGACGCTGCTGGCCGAGGCGACGACCTCGCACGATGGCCCGGCGATCCGAGCGACACTCGCGGGTCGTCAAGCCGGCCTGGGTCAGCTTCGCCGCCGACTGCACCAGTCGCTCCGACTGAACGGGCTCAGCGACCTGGCCGCACTGCTGGATCAGGCCGGGGGCGCCGATCCGCTGCCGACCCTCCTGCCCTGGCTGGCGGACCACGACGAAGCCCTGCTGATCGTCATCGACGACGTCCATCTCGCCGACGAAGGTCTGGCGCAGTACCTCGCCGCGATGGTGACAGCATGGCCCGCCGGCCACCGGCTCCTCCTGGCCGGCCGCCGCATTCCGGACGCACTGCGGTCGGCTCTCGCGGCAGCGACCTCTACGGTCATCGATGCCGCCGCACTGCGATTCACGCCGGACGAAGCGAACGACCTGCTCCAGGATGAGGTTGCTGACCTCCTGGACGCTTCCGAGCTCGCCCGGCTCACCGAGCGCTGCGACGGCTGGGCTGCGGCCGTCGGTCTGGCAGCGACCCGGCTGCACCGGGCACATGCCACCTCTGACGCGGCCTTCGCGCGAGAACTACGTCTTCTCCTGGCAGGTCCGGCCACCCTGCCCGTCCTGCTCGCCTCGCTGGTCGGCGCGCCGACCGATGACCAGCGCAGAGCCGTCGACGAACTGGCCTCGCTCCCGATGTTCGACGACGAACTGGTCGAAGCTGCAGGCATCCCCGGCGGCGTGGCCGCCCTGGCCGATCTGGGTCTCCCACTCGAGCAGGCACGACCGGGCCTGTGGACCTTGAGCAACGCTGTCCGCGACGTGCTCGCGCCAGAGATCGCCAACGACGCCCTGATCCGAACGGCCGCGCAGCGGTACGTCGCCGCAGGTCACCCGAGCGCTGCCCTGGAGGTTCTGGACGCGACCCGGTTGGATGCCGACCTTGCTGCGTTGCTCGCCGATCTGCCACCGGTACACACCGGGCAGATCGACCCGGCCGAGCATGCGGCCGCCGTGGGCTCGCTTTCCCCCGACCTGCTGCGTGCCCACCCTCGCATCCTCATTCACCTGGCGGACAGCTACCTGCTGGACGGGCACCTCGAGGAATACCGGGCCAACATCCGTCGCGCCCGCGACCTCCTCGACGACCGCGGCACCGACAGCGACGATCCGGACGCTCTGGAAGTGCTGGCCGCCGACTGCTCCGTCCGGCTGGTCGCCAGCGACAGCGACGAGCTGATCGCCGATGCGCAGGCCCTGCTCGCACGACCCGAGCTGCCGCCGATGGCCAGGGGTCGCCTGCTCGGAGCCGTCGGTCGCGCGACGGCCGGTCGGCGAACGGCGAAGGACCTGCGGGCGGGTGTGCACTACCTCGAGGAAGCTGCCCAGATCATGCAGCGCATCGACGCGCCGACACACGCCGTCGCAACGCGCGTCATCGCGGCCACCGTGGCGTCGTGGCCGCTGGGCCGGTACGACGCCGCGCTCGAACAACTGGATCAGGCCCTCCACGCCGGCCGGGACAGCCTGCGCATGCGGGTCTCGACGCTGCCCTACCGGGCCTTCATCCTCATCGAGGTGGGTCGGTATGCCGAAGCCCGGGCGGCCCTTGAGGAACTGCGCCGCACCGCCGCGACGGTCGGCGCTATCGGCAACGAACGTTCTGCGGCCTTCGCCCGTTGGGGCGCGGCCAAGCTGGCCTCCCAACAGGGGGATGCCGAAACCACCTGGGCGGCCTGCCGCGCGGTGGAACGCTCCGAGGTGGCCGTCGACACGGGGCACGGGGCCTTCTTCCGCGCAGACGCGGCGCAACTCCTGGCTCGCGCCGGACGGCTGGACGACGCCGAGCGGCTGCTGGCCGAGGCCAGACAGCGAGATCCCGGCACCACGCCGCTGGTGGCGACCGCGGAGTTCGTGGTGGCGGCGTACGCCGGCGATCACCACCGCGCCGAGGAGATCCTGGTGGGCCTGGACGGGGGGCTGGCCGTCGAACCGCGCGACCGGTGGCGCATCACGCTTCTGCACGCGCATCTGCAGCACCTGGCCGGCGAGGATGACGCGCAGTCACTGGCCGCGGCGGCGTTCGAGGAGGCCGCGCAACTGGGGTATCCGGACCTACCGTTCATCCGGGAACCCGAGGTGGCTCGGACGTTGCAGTCGATGGCCGCCAAGAGTTCCTCGAGTGCGCGGGACCGCTTCGCGATCGGAGGTCCACGCGTCCGCGTCCTCGGGACCTTCGCGGTGGACGTCGACGGTCGGACGATCGAACCGACCGGTCGCCCGGCGGAACTCGTGGGGTTCCTCGCGCTGAACGGACGACAGACGACGGCGGACCAGGTGATCGAGGCGCTGTGGCCAGACGCTGATGCCACGCGTGGCCGCGAGCGTCTGCGCACCGTCCTGCGCCGCACCCGCCGCGACGTCGGCGACCTCGTGGAGCGTCACGACGAGCTGCTGCGACTGCGCGCCGGCGTGACCGTGGATGCCGACGAGTTCCGTGACTTCGTTCGCCAGGCGCGCGACCCGGCCGCCAATCCCGAGGCCGCTGCGGCCGCCGCCATCGCGCTGTACGGCGGCACTGCCGCGCCGGTGTTGAGTTACCTCGACTGGGCTGAGGGTCCTCGCCGCCACTTGGCACAGCAGGCGCTGGCGATGCACGACGTC
Organism: Nitriliruptoraceae bacterium; assembly: GCA_041688045.1. Lineage (GTDB taxonomy): Bacteria > Actinomycetota > Nitriliruptoria > Nitriliruptorales > Nitriliruptoraceae > CSSed11-175R1. Next base: position 3,554 of record JBDNIX010000219.1, on the reverse strand, counting down.
GTGGCTGCCACGGCCGAATCAGAAGGCCGACTGGACGACGCCATCCGAACGCTGTTCGACGCCCTGACGATGGACGAGTTGGCGGAGGACCGCTATCTGGTCGCCGCCCGACTGCTGGCGGAACAAGGACGCCGACGCCGAGCGTTACAGCTGTTGGCTGAGGCCGGCACGGCACTCGCGGATGCGGGCCTCACGCCGTCGCCAGAGGGTGACCGGCTGCGTCGGTATCTCGAGCGATCCGCCGTGTCGTCCGCGCAGGCCTCCTGACCGATCTCGCGCGGGGCACGGGCATTGCCTACGGTGGACGCATGGAAGCCACCGCGATGACCGTCATCAGCCAGCTCATCACCGATGCGCGCACACGCTTCGGTGCCGCCAACGTGGCGGTGCTGGAGGTCGACGGCGACCTCCTGGACGAAGCGATGGATCAGGTCGTGGCCATCGGTGGCAGGGTGTCGCTCGACGGATGCGTGGTCGACGGCGTGACCGTCCGGGAACGGCCGAACGAGGCCGAACTCCCGATCGTGCATCTCAACGACGGTCGCGATCCGCAGCCGCTCACGCCGCTCCAGGAAGACTGAGCGCACATCGGTTCGGGATCACCGTCGGGTTCGACGCTGCAGCGCCTCCAGGACCCAGATGGTGCCGGTCGAGGCGGGAACGGCCCACTGCGCCACGCGGAGGCGCCGTTGGGCGGCGGCCACGTCGTGCGGCGTCGCGGCGATCGGTGTCACCGCCGTCGCGACCGGGACGTCGCCGCCTCGAACCACCCGCTGTCCCGAGATGCCCGTCTCCACCGTCGACAGCACAGCGATAGCCGTCACGACGGTTCGCGCCCAACCCAACGCACCGGGAGCGACGGCGCGGCCGGTCGGCGTGACCACGTATCGGCCCATCACGAAAGCGCTGGCGACATGGACGACCAGCATCGCCCCCGCGATCGGCGCCCATCGGAACCATCCCGCGTTGGCCACGCGCGTGCGCTGGGTGTGATCGTCGACCTCGATGGTGGCGCCGTTCAGTCCGACGGCTCCCATCCAGGCGCCACCGAACCAGGCGGACAATCCCACGTCATGAGCGATGGCCACGGGGGTTGTACCGTCCATGCCGATCCTTTCCTGACGTCTTGAGATTCCCTGCGACGGAGAGCTGCCCATGGGCACGATCCGCTCGATGCATCAGGCCGGCACGGTACGCCGCCTGACCCACTGGGGCGCGGACATGGCCCTGACCGGTCTGCGGTATGCCGTGCAGCGGATCCCGCTGTACCGCCGCGATCGTCAGGAGGATGCTGGCGAGCCCCCCGATATGGACCGGGAACTTCCGGGGGACCCGACCACGCTGCAACGGCCCCGCGATGGACTCGGACCGCTGTTCCACCGCAGCTACTGGATCGTGGTCACCGACGAACAGTTGGGTGCGGAGCAGCTGATCAGCTACATCCTGGAAGAGCCCAACCGCGTCGCCCCGACGGAGATGGCCCGGTTCGAGACTATGGACGGCCATCCGGCGCGGAACCTCGACGTGGGTGACGAACTCGTCGTGCGCCTGCCGGGCCCGTGGAACGGACCGGTGCGGGTCGTCGACCGGACCCCCACATCGTTCCGGCTAGCCACCCTGGCCGGCCACATGGAGGCCGGCGAGATCGAGTTCCGGACCAGCACGGACGCGCGCGGCTTTCTGGAGTTCCGAATCGAGTCATGGGCCCGCAGCGGAGACCGGCTGTTCCACCTGCTCTACGAACGCTTCCCCATCGGCCGGGAGTTGCAGCAGCACATGTGGTCGCAGTTCTGCCGGCGTGTGGCCGCCGCCAGTGGCGGCATCCGCATGAGCAATCCGTCGTGCACGACCAGGCGCTTCGAACCGACGTCGTGACGCACGCGCCCCGCATCGTGTCGACCGCACCGGTTTCGCCCGGGGCGTCGCGCACGTTCGCGGAGTTGGAAGCGCTGACGGTGAACTTCGATCCCATCGGGTTCGATGCGGCGGCCCGAGACCCAGCCTGGCGGACCGATCAGCGCCGCACGGACCTGACCCCCGAGCCCCCCGGCCCGCCGATCCCGGGGGGCTCCTTCGAGGTCGCCAGCGAACTGCTGCGCACCTACGAGGTGGCCGACCCGCGACTGGTACGCGCCGTCTACGACGCGGCCAGTCCGTTCGACGGACGCGACATGCTGCTCATCGGCCGTTTCGCCGGGCTGCGCTTCCCGATGGGCGTGCGGATCGGGGGCGTGCTCGACGGGCGCGAGGAGTCCTCCAGCGGTGCCGTCCACCGTTTCGCGTGGCACTACCGCACGCTGGAGGGACATCTGGAACGCGGGCAGATGGACTACGAGGTGGTCAAGGATCCGGAGACCGGGCGGGTCGAGTTCGGCATCACCGCCTACTCGCAGCGGGGCGACATCGACAGTTGGATCGTGCGGACCGGGTTCGGGATCTTCGGGCGACCCACCCAACTGCGCTTCTACGCCCGCGCACTCCGACGAATGCAGGAACGGACCGCCGCGCGGGCCGTGGCCTGACGACCGGCTCCCGGGGCGGGGTCGCGGGTCGCGCGGACGCGAGTCGCGCCGCCTAGCGGCAGCGGGCGACCAGCCATCGATCCAGCCCAACACCGATGCCGATCACGGCCACGACGCCAACAACGAGCGCGGTGACGTAGATCGCTGCGGCACCGCCGTCCCCATCGAAGGCTTCGTAGAGGCTGCCGCCGATCTGGCGGCCGAACAGAAAGATGGCGACCCCGACCACCAGCGCCAACACGATCTTCGTGAGGGGGTGCTGCAGCCAGTCCGGGGACGTCGAGGTCCAGGTGGTGTCGGCCTCAGTCTTCGGAGGCGCGGGATCGTGGTGGTCCGGGTGGTCGGTCGTGTTCGCTCCTTTGTGTGTTCTGCGGCTTCGTGGCACTCGTGGATCCGTGGGTTCGGTGGTTCAGCGGGACGGCAGGCCGACGATCCCGGTCAGGAGATCGTCGACGAGAGCCTCATTCGACGGCCACTCGATCCCGGGTCGGGCTGCGGACAGCGTTGAGATGCCGTGCAATGAGGCCCAGACCAACAGGGCCATGCCGGCCGGGTCGCCATCCTTGGCGACACCGGCCTCCTGGCAGGCGGCGATGCCCCCCGTCAGGGCTTCGAACGCCTCGGTCCCCGACGGTCCGCCGCCGCGCAGGCTGTCACGACGAGCGGTGAACAACAGGGCGTACCCGCCCGGTTCTTCGCGTGCCCAATCCAGGTAGGCGAGACATCCCCCGCGCAAAGCGCCCGCGGCGTCGCCGACTTCGCCGGCCGGGCCGGCCCCCTGCCCGATCGCGATCGCGAGCGCTCCGAGCAGGCCGGGCACGGCTTCGATCCCGGCATGCAGCTGTGGCTGCGGCCCGGTCCCGCCGGAGAAACCCCACCTTCGTCCCTGTGGTCGCGGTTCGCCGGCACGTGGCTGCTCAACCTGACGCTCCTCACGCTGATCGCCTGGCGGGCGCCGCGGGCCGACGCCGGACTGGTCACGACGTTGCTGACGGTCGCTGTCACCGCAGCCGTCCTCCTGGGCCTGCGGGA
>JBDNIX010000002.1:0-11279 GCA_041688045.1 Nitriliruptoraceae bacterium | reverse complement strand
TTCCTGTCCAACGGGCCGGGGGACCCGGCCACCGTTTCGCAGGGCATCGCCACGACGCGGGAGCTGCTGGGCAAGGTGCCGGTGTTTGGGATCTGCCTGGGTTCGCAGCTGCTGGGCCACGCCCTTGGTGCGGAGTCCTACAAGCTCAGGTTCGGGCACCGCGGGGTCAACCAGCCGGTGCTGCGCCGCAGCGACGGGGCGGTGGAGATCACCTCGCACAACCACGGGTTCGCGGTACGGGCCACGTCGCTCGGCGAGCAGACCGCGCCCTACACGTTCGACACGTCCGGCCACGGCAGCGTCGAGGTCTCGCACCTCAACCTCAACGATGACGTCTGCGAGGGTCTCACCTGCCTCGACGTCCCTGCCTTCAGCGTGCAGTACCACCCGGAGGCCGCTCCCGGACCGTCGGACGCCCGCTACCTGTTCGAACGGTTCAGCGATCTGATGCGATCCAACGGACCGGCACTGGTCGGAGGTGCTGCCTGATGCCGCGTCGCGAGGATCTCACGAGTGTGCTGGTGTTGGGCTCCGGGCCGATCATCATCGGCCAGGCCTGCGAGTTCGACTACTCCGGGACGCAGGCCTGCACGGTGCTGCGCGAGGAGGGCCTGCGCGTCGTGCTGGTGAACTCCAACCCGGCGACCATCATGACCGACCCCGACGTCGCGGACGCCACCTACGTCGAGCCGCTGACCGTCGACGCGGTCCGCTCGGTCATCGCCCGTGAGCGACCCGACGCGCTGCTGGCGACCCTCGGCGGGCAGACGGCGTTGAACCTCGCCGTGGAGTTGTCCGAGAGCGGGGTGCTGGAGGAGTTCGACGTCGAGGTGCTGGGTGCCGACCTGGAAGCGATCCAGACCGCCGAGGACCGTCAACGCTTCAAGGAGGCGATGGACGAGATCGGGTTGGAATCCGCCCGGTCGACCTACGTGCGCAAGGACGAGGAGGCGTTCGCGGCGGCGGAGGAGTACGGCTATCCGGTGGTGTTGCGGCCGTCGTTCACGCTCGGCGGCAAGGGCGGGGGGATCGCCTACGACCGCGACGAGTTGGCGCGGATGATCCACCGGGGGCTGTACGACTCGCCGGTGCACGAGGTGCTGGTCGAGGAGTCGGTGATCGGGTGGAAGGAGTACGAGCTGGAGGTGATGCGCGACCGCAATGACAACTGCGTGATCATCTGCTCGATCGAGAACCTGGACGCGATGGGGGTGCACACCGGCGACTCGATCACCGTGGCGCCCGCCATGACCCTGTCCGACCGCGAGTACCAGCAGATGCGTGACGCGGCGTTCGCGGTCCTGCGGCGCATCGGCGTGGAGACCGGCGGATCCAACGTGCAGTTCGCCGTGGATCCCGCTTCCGGTCGGCAGTTGGTCATCGAGATGAACCCGCGGGTGTCTCGCTCGTCGGCGCTGGCGTCCAAGGCCACCGGGTTCCCGATCGCCAAGATCGCCGCCAAGTTGGCCATCGGCTACACGCTGGACGAGATCGCCAACGACATCACGCGTGAGACCAAGGCCGCGTTCGAACCCTCGATCGACTACGTGGTGGTCAAGGCACCCCGGTTCACGTTCGAGAAGTTCCGCGGTACGGACGACACGTTGACCACGCGGATGCGGTCGGTCGGCGAGGTCATGGCCATCGGCCGGACCTTCAAGGAATCGTTCAACAAGGCGCTGCGGTCGCTGGAGGACGGCGGGATCGGGTTCGGGTCCGCCCCGCCGATCGAGGAGGACGACGCGGGAATCGAGGCGCGGCTACGCCGACCGACCGCTCAACGGTTGCACGCCGTCGACGAGGCGTTGACGCGCGGGTGGGACGTCGACCGGATCAGTGGGCTGACCGGGTACGACCCGTGGTTCGTGGACCAGATGCTGCAGCTGGTCGAACGTCGCCGGCTCCTGCGCGGGCACGAGCACCTGCACGCCGTGCCGGACGACCTGCTGCGTGCCTGCAAGGCCGACGGGTTCAGCGACGCGCACATCGCAGCGATCCTGCAGACCACGGAGGGGACCGTGCGCGAGCGGCGTCACGCCTCGGGTATCCGGCCCGTCTTCAAGACGGTGGACACGTGCGCCGCGGAGTTCGAGGCGTTCACGCCGTACCACTACTCGACCTACGAGGACGAGGACGAGGTCCGCCCGTCTGATCGCGACAAGGTGATCGTGCTGGGGTCCGGCCCCAACCGCATCGGGCAGGGGGTGGAGTTCGACTACTGCTGCGTGCACGCGGTGTTCGCGCTACGCGACGCCGGGTACGAAACCATCATGATCAACTGCAACCCGGAGACGGTCTCCACCGACTACGACACCGCGGACCGCCTGTACTTCGAACCGCTGACGCTCGAGGACGTGCTGGAGGTCTGCCACCGCGAACAGCCCGTCGGCGTGCTGGTGCAGTTGGGCGGCCAGACCCCGTTGAAGCTGGCGCAGGGCCTGGCCGACGTGGGCATCCCGATCTGGGGAACCTCGCCGGACGCGATCGATGCCGCCGAGGACCGGGGCCGGTTCGGGGCGCTGATGGAGTCGCTGGACGTCGCGATGCCGCCCGGCGGGATCGCGCGATCGTTCGACGAGGCCCGCGAGGTCGCGACGCGGGTCGGCTATCCCGTGCTGGTCCGCCCGTCCTACGTCCTGGGTGGACGCGCGATGCAGATCGTCGACGACGACGCCGGCCTGCAGCGCTACCTCGACGAGCTGGTGTCGGCCGCCGCAGACCTGTTCGACGGCAAGGTGCCATCGGCGGCCAACCTCCCCGCGATCCTGGTCGACCGCTTCCTCGAAGGCGCCATCGAGATCGACGTCGACGCGGTCTTCGACGGGGAGGAACTGTTCGTCGGCGGGGTGCTGGAACACATCGAGGAAGCGGGGGTGCACTCCGGCGACTCGGCCTGCACGTTGCCGCCGATCACGCTCGGGCGCGGACAGGAGCAGGAGATCCGGCGCATCACGGAAGGGATCGCCCGGGGGCTGGGCGTGCGTGGGCTGCTGAACGTGCAGTTCGCGCTGAAGGATGACGTGCTGTGGTGCATCGAAGCCAACCCGCGGGCATCGCGGACGGTGCCGTTCGTGTCGAAGGCGACCGGCGTGGCGCTGGCGAAGGTCGCGGCGCGGGTGATGGCTGGCGCGTCGCTGGCCTCCCTGCGTGAGGAAGGCCTGGTGACGGCCCTGGACGCTGTGCAGGGCCCGCGGCCGCCGCACATCGCGGTGAAGGAGGCGGTCCTGCCGTTCGACCGGTTCCCGGGGGTGGACTCGCTGTTGGGTCCGGAGATGCGTTCGACCGGCGAGGTCATGGGCATCGACGTCGAGTTCGGTGCCGCGTTCGCCAAGTCGCAGGCCGGGACCGGATCGATGGTGCTGCCGGCCAAGGGCAGCGTGTTCGTGTCGGTCGCCAACCGCGATAAGCGCGCGATCGTGTTCCCGGTGAAGCGACTGGTCGACCTGGGTTTCGACATCGTCGCGACCGAGGGCACGGCCGACGTGCTGCAGCGTGCCGGCATCCCGGCCCAGGTGGTCGGCAAGGTGTCGCAGGGGGAGCGGTCGATCCTGGACCTGATCGAGTCCGGCGCGGTCGGCCTCGTGCTGAACACCCCGTTCGGGTCCGGGACGCGGGGTGACGGCTACGAGATCCGCCAGTCCGCGGTCACCAACGGCGTGCCGTGTATCACCACCATGGCCGGCATCCTGGCCGCGATCCAGGGCGTCGAGGCCCTGCGTCGTGGTCAACTGCAGGTCCGGTCGCTACAGGAGTACCAGGCGGCAGTCCGGCAATCCGACGTGGGGAGTACGGCATGACCAGTGCCCGGCGTACCGGCAGCATGGAAGGACGCAAGGACACCGACGATCCCGTCATGGCGTCGTGTGAGGTGCTGGCCCGGCGGCGCGAGGGCGCCTACTGGCTGCTGTCGCTGGCCGCGCCGACCATCGCGCAACGCGCACGTCCCGGGCAGTTCGTCAACATCGCCGTCGAAGGCACGGGCACGCTGCTGCGGCGCCCGTTCTCCATCGCGCGCGTGTCGATGCAGGGCGTCGCAGCCGGGACCGTCGATGTCGTCTTCGACGCGCACGGGCCGGGTACGGAGTGGCTGACCCGCGTCGACCTGCACGATGTCATCGACGTCGTGGGACCGCTCGGAACCCCGTTCCCGCTGCCGCAGCGCAAGGTCTCGTGTCTGCTCATCGGTGGGGGCTACGGCGCCGCGCCGCTGTTCTTCCTGGCGGACGAGCTGACCCGCAAGGGCCTGCGCGTCGACATGATCATCGGTGCCGCCAGTCAGGACCGGATCCCCAACGCCATCGAGGCCAAACGCATCACCGCCAGCGTGACCTTCACCACGGACGACGGCTCGTATGGCACCCACGGGCGGGTGACCGACGTCCTCGACGACACCGTGGAACGCTGCAGGAGCGGGGTGGTGTACGCCTGCGGTCCAAACCCGATGCTGCGTGCGGTGTCGGAGCGGTGCGCCGAACTGGAGCTCCCGGTGCAGATCGCCGTCGAGGAGAAGATGGGCTGCGGCATCGGGGTGTGCTTCACCTGCGTGCTCCCGGTTCGGACCAAGGGCGGGGTCGTGCACATGAAGCGTGCATGCATCGACGGTCCGGTGTTCAACGGGACCCGGATCGCCTGGGACCAGTCCCGCTACGACCTCGGTCGACCTCTGGACCTCGAGGAAGTCGACGCGGAGCCACCGCCCGACCCCGAACGGCTCACCGACGCCGACGTCTTCGGCGGTGGTGCATGAGCAAGGTGCGTCGCATCGATGCGTCCGAGTACATCGCGCCGACGGACCCACGCGCCCTGGCCGAGCAGGGCGTGGACCTGAGTGTCGAACTCGCCGGGATGAAGCTGCCGAACCCGATCCTGACAGCGTCGGGGTGCTTCGCGGCCGGTGCCGAGATGGAGCGGTTCTACGACATCGCCGAACTGGGGGCGATCGTGGTGAAGTCGGTGACGCTCGAACCGCGTGATGGGCTCCCGACGCCACGGATGGCGGAGACGCCGTCCGGCATGATCAACGCGATCGGTCTGCAGAACCCGGGCATCGACGCGTGGTTGGCCAAGGACCTGCCCTGGCTGCAGGGCAAGGGCGCACGCGTGGTCGTATCCGTGGCCGGGACGTCCGTGGACGACTTTCGTGCCGTCACCCGAAAGCTGCGAGGTAGGGGTGGCATCGCCGCGATCGAGGTCAACCTGTCCTGCCCGAACGTCGAGGAACGTGGGTTGGTGTTCGCCTGCTCACCGACCGACAGCGCCGAGGTGGTCACGGCGGTCCGGCGGGAAGTGGACGTACCCGTGCTCGCCAAGCTGACCTCCGACGTCACCGACATCGTGGCGATCGCCCGGGCCGTGGTCCGCGCCGGGGCGGACGGGTTGACCCTGGTCAACACCGTGCTCGGGATGGCCATCGATCCCGAAACCGGCCGCCCGGAGGTCTACAACACCTACGGGGGTCTGTCCGGGCCGGCGATCCGCCCCATCGCGGTGCGCAACGTCCACCAGGTCCACGCCGCACTCCCGGAGGTACCGATCCTGGGGTGCGGAGGGATCCGCAACGTCACCGACGTGGTGCAGTTCCTCCGTGCCGGGGCGGCGGCGGTGTCCGTGGGGACCGCCACGTTCGTGGACCCCTTCGTCGGGCCCCGGCTGATCAAGAATCTGCGGTCCTGGCTGGCGGAACGGGGCTACGGCAGCGCCCGCGAACTGGTCGGAACCGTCCAGCCGTGGCGCTGACCCGCGACCACTGACCGTGGCGCTGACCACTGACCACTGACTCCCGACTCCGAGGTCGACCGATGCCACCACCCAACCCGATCATCGTCGCGCTGGACGTGCCGAGCCTGGACGAGGCACGTGAGCTGGCCGGCGCACTGCAAGGGCACGTGGGCTGGTTCAAGGTCGGGCTGGAACTGTTCGCCGAACACGGGCCGGAGGCCGTCACCGCCATCCGCCAGTTCGGGCCCGTCATGCTGGACGTCAAGCTCCACGACATCCCGACCACCGTCGAGCGTGCGGTCCGGCGCTTGGCGCCCCTGGACGTCGACCTGCTCACGGTCCACGCGGGCGGGGGAGCGGCCATGGTCGCGGCGGCGGTCGGCGGCCTGGGGACGGCCGGCCGGATCCTGGCGGTGACGGTGCTGACCTCGACGTCCGACGACGAGCTGGCGGCCATGAACCAACCTCCCGCCGCGCAGCAGGTCCCGACGTTGGCGCAGTTGGCGGTGAGCGCCGGTGCTCCGGGACTGGTGTGCGCACCACGGGATCTGCCGGCGGTGCGCGCAGCTGTGGGCCCGGACGTGCTGCTGGTGACGCCCGGCATACGACCTGCCGGCACCGGCGACGACGACCACGCGCGTGCGGCCAGCCCGGCCTCCGCGCTGGCCGACGGTGCGGACCTGCTGGTGATCGGGCGCCCCATCGTCCGGGCGGATGATCCCGTCGCGGCCGCCGACGCCATCACGGCAACGACGCATCAGGTCGTGGGTGGGGCCACGCCGTAGGTGTCGCGGTAGGCGGCGATGCGGGCGAGGTCCTCGTCGCCGAGGATGCGGTGGCCATCCACCTCGGCGTCCCTGAGGTGGTCGACGACGTCGTCGATCGTGGCGAGCGCGACGGTCTGCACCCCCAGAGCGCTGGCGAGTTCGTCCAGCGCGGAGACGTCCGCGTGGGCGCCGTGTTCGCGGCGGTCGACGCCCACCACCAGCCCCACGACCCGGACGTCGGCTGCGGCAGTCAGCTTGGGGACCGTTTCGCGGACGGAGGTGCCGGCGGTGGTGACGTCCTCGACGATCACGACGCGGTCACCGTCGGCCAGGGCGTGGCCGATCAGGGTGCCGCCTTCGCCATGGTCCTTGGCCTCCTTGCGGTCGAAGCACACGCCGACGTCCCGGCCGTGCTGTTCGGCCAGCGCGATACCGGTCGTCACCGCCAGTGGGATGCCCTTGTAGGCGGGGCCGAACAGCACGTCGACCTCGTCGCCGAAGGCCTCCTCGATCGCCGAGGCGTAGAACCACCCGAGCTGCTGGAGTTGCGCTCCCGACCGGTAGCGCCCGGCGTTGACGAAGTAGGGGGTGGGCCGGCCGGACTTGGCGACGAAGTCCCCGAAGCTCAGCACATCGCAACGGACCATGAAGTCGATGAAGTCCGTGGTCCGTGACATCAGTGCTCCTCCAGCGGCAGGGGAATGTGGCGGCCACGAGCATCCAACTCCATCTGGATGTGGGTGACGACGTCGTGCCAGCTGGTGGCTCGTGGTCCGGCGAGGTGCCGGTTGTAGGGCTGATCGAACACGATCGTCGCACGCCCGGCATCCCGCAGCGCCGCGACGTTGCCGGGGCTGTCGTCGACGTACAGATCCGCGCCGACGTCCGGCTTGTCGCTGATGAAGCACAGGTCGCGGTACGGGATGCGGTTGGCGTCGAGCCAGTACGCCGTGTCGGCGGCGCTGGTTTCGTGGACGCCGCTGAACAGCAGTCGGGCGGTGATGATCCGGATCCAGATGCCGGCGTCCGACAGCTTCCACAGCGCTTCCGACACCCCCGGCAGCGGTTCCATCGTGCGGAAGATGCGGTCCTCGACGACCGCCTGGCGGTGCGCATCCTGGAACTCCCCGAAGCTCAGGCCCCACTCGGAGTACGCGTCCATCATCGTCTGTGGCGCCAGCGTGGACGGTTCGACGCCGAGCCGGCGCGCCACGGAGCGCCGGAAGGCATCCTCGTAGTCACCGCACACGCCATCGAGGTCGACACCCAGCACGATCGGGGGCTGACTGATCATGAAGGTCCAGGTCCATCGAGGTGGTGGGTGTCACCGCGCGCACCCGCCACGGTAGTGGGGCGCGCGACGCCGTTCCGCGGTGGTAACCGCCGACGACCCCGCGCGCCCGTCCCGCACGGCCGTCCCGCACGGCCGTCCCATCTGGCCGACCCACCGGCCACGTGCGCCCGACACCAGCCGCCGTCGTCTGACTAGAGTCCAAGCTCGGACCGAACGGGTCGGCGCCCGTCCGATCGCCCCCTTGCGCGTCGCTCGCTGTGCCGCCCGGTCCGCCAGAACGTCCGTCCGAGACAGGAAACCTCGATGCCGCTGCCTGAGCTGGACCCGGAAGCCCGTTCCGCAGCGTTGGCCAAAGCGGCGCAGGCACGACGGGTCCGCGCGGAGCTCAAGCAGATGCTCAAGGCCGGCGAGGTCAGCCTGCGCGCCGTGCTCGACCGGTCGGCGGACGCCGATGCGCTGGCGAAGATGAAGGTGATCGACGTGCTCGGGGCGATGCCGGCATACGGCCCGATCAAGGCGCGCCGTCTGATGGAGGATCTGGGGATCGCGCATTCGCGGCGGCTGCGTGGCCTCGGTCCGCGACAGCGCGAGGCGCTGCTGGCAACCTTCGAACCCGAGTCGTGACCGACGCCACCGGCCTTGTGGTCGTCGTGGCGGGTCCATCGGGAGTCGGCAAGGGCAGCGTCCACCGGGCGGTGCGCGAAGCTCTCCCCGACAGCGCCCTGTCGGTGTCGGTGACCACCCGCAGCCCCCGCCCGGGCGAGGTGGACGGTGTCGACTACCGGTTCGTCGATCGCGAGACCTTCCAGCGGATGATCGACGAGCACGATCTGCTGGAGTGGGCCGAGTATGCCGGCAACCTCTACGGCACCCCCCGCACGCCGGTCGTGGCCCAGGTCGCACAGGGCCACGTGGTCGTGCTGGACATCGAGGTGCAGGGCGCGGTCCAGATCAAGGAGACGCTGCCCGGCGCACTGTTGGTGTTCCTGGTTCCGCCGTCGTTCGAGGAACTGGAGCGACGGCTGCGCGGCCGGGGGACCGAGGATGACGCCACGGTGACCCGGCGACTGGAGGTCGCCCGTCAGGAGATCGAACAGCAGGATGCGTTCGGCGTCGTGGTGGTCAACGACGACCTGGACCGCTGCGTCCGCGAGGTCGTCCACTACATCGAGATGGCACGCGCGGGACACGGGCCGTAGCGACGGTTGAGCTACCAGACGGGCCTGAGCTACCAGACCACCTGCGCGGCGTGCTTGGCACCGGCGTCCTGGATCTCGAACAGCTCGCGGGGGCTGAACCGGGACAACCCGGCGACGAGGTTCGACGGAAACGACCTGCGGCGCCGCTCGTAGGCCGCCACCTCCAGGTTGTAGAGACGCCGGGACGAGGTGATGCGGTCCTCGGTCTCGATGAGCTGGTGCTGCAGTTCCGGGAACGCCCGGTCGGCCTTCAGGTCGGGGAGGTTCTCGGTGATGGCCAGCAGGCGGGACAGCCCGTCGGTCAGGGCGTCCTCCGCGCGGGCCTGGTCCTCGACCGGAACGGTGCTGCTGGTGGCGGCGATGGCGCGTGACCGGGCGGAGGTCACGGCTTCCAGTGTGGTGCGTTCGTGGTCGGCGTAGCCCGCGACGGTCTGGACCAGGTTGTCGACCAGGTCGTGGCGGCGCTGCAACTCGACGTCGATGCCGGCCCAGGTGGCGTCGATGCTGGCGATCTGGCCGATGAACCGGTTGTACGACCAGATCAGGGCGGCACCGGGGATGATGAACACCACCAGCAGGACGAGCAGCAGGTCACCCATCTACAGGCTCCGGTCGACGGCGCCGACGGCACGCCAGTAGGCGGGTGGGACGGCGCGCAGAATCTGGTTGGCGTCCTGGCGCAGCGCCGGCAGATGGCCGATCACGCCGGTCAGGGATTCGTCGCGGTGGGTGGGCGTGCCCGCGACCAGCAGCAGCGCGCCGAAGAGCTCGACGGTCTGGTCGGGGAAGTGCTCGACCATCAGTTGCTGAAAGTTGGCGTCGACCAGGGCCAGGGCGAGGTTGTGCTGCATGGCCTCCACGCGGAAACGGCGGTTGAACTCGGCCGACTCGAACTGGTGACCGCCACGGGTGAGCCCCACACGTCCCAGGACGGACTCCGGGCGGACGATGACCCGGTTGTCGACCGTCAGCGGCAGCTTGACCACGGCGGCCGGCATGGTGCGCTTCGCGTAGCGACGACGGGTGGTCATGGTGCCCCTGGCGGTGCGCCGGCGGTCCCGACGCTCCTCCTCCCACCACCACTGGAAGGTGGCGACGGTCAGCTCCGTCGGCATGCCCGGGCCGAGGTCGAGGGTCATCGGACCTTCGATGGCCCAGCGCACGCCGTTGTTGCGGTCGCCCGTCGGCAGCCCCTGGCACCACCATGCGAGTTCGTCGTTGCGCAGGCCGCAGGGGATGACGGTGTAGGTCAGCCCAGGGCTCCGGGCGAGCAGGCGGTCCAGGTCGGCGCGCTTCTTGCGCCGCCGCCGGTGCTCGTACAGTGCGGCGCCGCCCATCCCGAGCGCACCCAGGATCACGACCAGCCAGAAGCCCCCGCCGCCGGAGGTCTGCGCCAGGGTGAGCCAGTCAGCGGCCAGGTTGTTCACCGGAGCGAGTGAGCCTCCACGAGTCAGCGGAATGCGGGGTCGGACGGAATCTAGCCCTGTTCGCGCCGCCGATGCGGCAGGTCGCACGTCGCGGTGCGTCGCAGGGCGTGCGCCCGCCTGACGGGTGCGGTCGGCGCCGGTAGACTCGCGGCGACTTCCGAGGGACGCACCTCGGCCTTTGTTTCGCGCCCGAAAGGCACCCTGATCGCACGCATCGACGACCTCATGGACCGGGTGGATTCCAAGTTCCACCTCGTACACCTCTCGGCCAAGCGTGCGCGGGAGATCAACGGCTACTTCGCGCACCTGGGTGAGGGCATCGGCAACTTCGTGCCACCGCTGCTGTCGACCGACACGAACAAGCCGCTGTCCATCGCACTGGAAGAGATCGCCACCGGCAAGATCGAAGGCCGCGAGCCGACGGACACCGAAGAGGTCGCCGACCCGCTGGCGTTCATCGCCGACGACGACACCGACGGCGGCGACGAAGCCTCCTGATCCGACGGCGGTGACACCGGTTGGCGGGAGGTGGACGCGTGGATGACGCCGCGGACCTCCACGTCCTGCTGGGTGTCAGCGGCGGCATCGCCGCGTACAAGGCCGTGCTGGTCGCCCGCCAACTGATCGGGGCAGGCGCCACCGTCGACGTCGTCCTGACCCGCGGCGCCGAACACTTCATCGGAGCCGCGACCTTCGAAGGCATTACCGGCCGACCGGTCCGCGCCGACGTCTGGGACGACATCCACGCCGACACCCACGTCGCCGTCGGCCGCGCGGCGGACGTCGCGCTGATCTATCCCGCGACCGCGCACACGCTGGCCAAACTCGCCGGCGGCCTGGCCGACGACCTGCTCACGACCACCCTGCTCGCCGC
>JBDNIX010000218.1:0-2765 GCA_041688045.1 Nitriliruptoraceae bacterium | reverse complement strand
GACGAGGTCGAGTTCGAGGTAGAAGAGGGCGACAAGGGCAAACAGGCCGCAACGGGTGTGACCGTGACCAAACAGGCCCCTGCGGACAACCCGATCGGCCGGACGATGGCCCCGCCGCCGACGTGGGAAGAGCTCGAGGACCGCGAGCGTCAGCGCCGCATGGCGCGTCGCCGCCGCCGCTAAGCGGCACATTGCCGGTGTCCCCCCGCGTCACGACGCCCGGAGCCACAGCTGTACCTGCAGGCGTTCCGGTAAGTGCGTCTGGAGCCCCGGAGGCACCCGTCCGTGAACGGGATCCGCAGGTCGAGGAACAAATCGATCCTGACCGTCCCTGGGACGTGATCGTCTGGGACGATCCGGTCAATCTCATGTCGTACGTGGTCTTCGTCCTGCGACGGGTCTTCGACTTCTCCGAGCCCGTGGCCCACAAGCTCATGTTGGAGGTGCACAACCTCGGCAAGGCTCTGGTCGCGTCCGAACCACGTGAGCAGGCCGAGATGTACGTCTCACAGCTCCACGGCTACGGCCTCCAGGCAACCATGGAACGTCCGTCGTGAGCGGCGGTGAGCGGCCCGTGTGGGCAGTTGAGGGCCGTTCGGCGGCCTCGGAGATCCGACCATGAGGGTGTTTCAGGCCCATGGGCCGGGAATCCGGGCGCAGTTCGATCCGGCCGAGGTGGAGCTGCTGCGCTCGCTGGAGGAAGGGATCTCGCAGACGCTCGACCATGGTGACAACGACGATCCGGTTATCCAGCGTCTCTTCCCGGCCGCCGTGGTCGACGACGACGAGGCGGATGCGGAACTGCGCCGTCTGCTGCGCGACGAGCTGCTCGAGTCCCGGCGATCGGGCCTGCAGGCACTGGTCATGATCCTGGATCGTGCGACCCCCCACCGCGGACGACTCCGCGTGCAGTTGGTCGACGATGAACCTCTGCTCGTGCTGGGTGTGCTCAATGATCTCCGGCTGGCCATCGGGGCGCGGATCGGTATCGAGGACATCGACCGCGACGCGGTCGCACCGGACGATCCACTGGCTTACCGGCTGGCCGTCATGGATCACCTCGGATGGTGGCAGGAACAACTGCTGGAACTGCTCGAGGTACCCGGTACGCCGACAGATGCAACGCCTGACGATCTCCCCGGAGGCTGGCCATGAAACTCGGTATCGGAATCAGCGAAGATCTCCCCGTCCCGGTCCAGCAGATGCTGGCCACGCATGTCGAGTCGGCCGGGTTCCGATCGCTCTGGACCAACGAGGCCACCGGTCGGGACGCCCTGTTGCTGTGCCAGGCGTGGGCGGCGGCGACCACGGATCTGCAGGTCGGCGTCGGTGTGGTTCCCGTGTGGACCCGGACGCCGGCCCAACTCGCGATGGCATGCGCCACGTTGCAGGAAGCCTCGGGAGGGCGGTTCCTCCTCGGTCTGGGCGTCAGCCACCCGGCGACGATGGGGCCGTGGCACGGCGCGAACGTCCGGAAGCCGCTGACGGCCGCGCGGGACATGCTCACGATCCTGGCGCAGGCCGAAGCCGGTGAGGCCACGGACGTAGACGGCGAGGTGCTGTCGTCGCGTCGTTTCCAACTGGCCATCAACCCGAGACCACCAGCCACGATGCGCTACCTCGCAGCCATGGGACCCCGGATGCTGGAACTGGCGGGCACCGCGGCGGATGGAGTGTTGCTGAACTGGTCCAGCGCCGACGAGGTCGGCCGCGCCGGTGAGGCCGTGCGGGCGGCGGCCATCGAGGCCGGACGCGAAAGCAACGACGTCGAGGTGGCGACCTACGTGCGCGTCGCGATCGCCCCGGACCGGGATGCGGCCAGGGCGGCCCTGGCACAACAGATCGGCGGCTACGGCGCGCTACCGGCCTACGCAGCCCACTTCGATCGCCAGGGCTTCGGTGCGGCGATCAGCCGCGCCAAGGACGCGCACAAGGCGGGTGCCGACAGTCTGGGCGTAGCCGAAGCGCTGGGGGAGCGGGCCATGGATGGCCTCGGATGGGCGGGCACACCGCAGGACGACCCCACCGCGATGCTGGCGAGCTACCGCGATGCCGGGCTCGATCATCTGGTCGCACGGGTCGTGGTCGTCGGAGACGATCCGGTGGACAGCATCCGCAACGTGGTCCGAGTTCTCGACCCGTTCACCGACGCATAGCGGCGGTTGCGGGGGGACCGCCCGGGTCATCCGAGGTTGACGCGTCGCAACAGGTCTTTGGCGTCGGGAACTCCCTGCAGGCGGGTGACCGCGAGGTAGGTCACGCCGATCACGCCCAGCACCACCACGGCGTCGATTCGCGCGGGGACCCCGATCGATGCCACCCACCACCGGGCGGCCAGGCCCATTACGGCAGCGACGCCGGTGGCGACCAACAACGGCCGAGCGTGGCGTCCGAGGATGCGGGTGGGCCCGTACAGGATGCGCACCCGGATGCGAAGCAGGCCCAGTTCGCACCACGCCCCGAACGCACCACCGATGGCCACACCCGCGCCGCCCATCCGCAGCAGGTTCTCCGACGCCTGCCGTTCTGCGACACTGGCGATGGACCAGTCGAAATCACCGACGACGGTGAACCCTTCGACACCGGCCTGAATGGCATCGAGGGGAAGCATCAGGCCGATCCCGACGATCGCCGACGCCGCGACGCGAATGGTGGCGTAGATGGCGGGGGTACGGGCATCGCCGCTGCCGTAGAGCACGGACTGCAGCAGCCGCGACTCCGTGCTCGCGAGCATGCCGAAGGCATACACGGACAGGATCGTTCCG
>JBDNIX010000217.1:0-6209 GCA_041688045.1 Nitriliruptoraceae bacterium | reverse complement strand
GGTCGCGGGCGGGGTCTGTGGGGACGGCACGGCAGGGTCGGTCATCGGCGCGAGAACCTACCGACGGCCGTGCCGCATCGCAGCGCGCCGGGTGTGCGTTCACGACGGGATACCTCAAGAGCAGGCTCCACCGGTCGATACCAGGGACAGTGCACCCGGCTGGACGACGGTCGACGGTCCGGAGACCGAACGACACCGTCGCTTCGGCCGAGGGGCTCGGATCGAGCACTCGCGCCGCCGCCATCGATCGGTGGATGCGACAAGGAGGTGTGCGATGTCCCCGCCTGGATCCGCCGGCGCCCAGGCGGCAGTGGGCGACGTCGATTCTTCCGAGGTGGCGACCACTGAACGGCTGGCCGAGATCGTCCGCCTGGCGCCGATCGGGCTGGGCATCGTGGACCGCGAGGGCTGCACGATCCTGTCGAACGAGGCGCTGTCCGGCCTGCTCGGCTACACCGCCCGGGAGTTCACGGAGCTGCCCTTCCAGACCTACACGCATCCGGACGACATCGACCGCAACGACCGGCTGTTCGACGAGATGTTCGCCGGAGTGCGCGACCACTTCGAGATGGACAAGCGGTTCTTTCACAGGGACGGGCACGTGGTGTGGGGACGACTGGAGGTCTCGGTTTTGCGTGAGGGCGCCGGGGACCGGATGTTCGCCATCGGCATGCTCCAGGACATCACCGAGCAGAAGCGTCTGCAGGACGACCTGCATCGTCTGGCCTTCGAGGACCCGCTGACGGGCCTGGCCAACCGACGCCTGTTCCAGGACCGCATCGAGCAGCAGCTCAAGCGGGGTGCGCGACGTGATGGTCCTCTGGGTGCGGTGTTGTTCGCCGACGTCGACGACTTCAAGACGCTGAATGACACCCTCGGTCACCAGGCCGGTGACGACGTGTTGGCCGCGCTGGGTGGACGTGTGCAGCGCTGCCTGCGGCCGGGCGACACGGCGGCACGGTTGGGCGGTGACGAGTTCGCGGTGCTGCTCGAGGACGTGCGCGACATGGACCACGCCCTGGCGGTTGCTCGACGTCTGAAGGAGGCCATCGAGGAGCCGCTGACCGTGGCGGATCGGGTCCTGCGCCCCGCTGCCAGCATCGGCGTCGCTTTGCTGGCTGCGGACCACAACGCCGACCGGGTCCTGCGGGACGCGGATCTGGCGATGTATCAGGCCAAGTCCATGGGGTCGGGGGAGATCGCGCCGTTCACGCCGGAGCTTCTCGCAGCCGCTCTGCGTCGGCTGGAGGAGGGCTCGCTCGGGCACAAGACACCCAGCACGGGGGCGGAGCGCGACAACGGCTGACGGGTTGGCGGAGTGGGGCCCTGCTGGCGAGTCCTACGTGGACCTATCGACGGGCGGCAACGCGACGTGCAGCGCGGCGGCGCTCGCCAGCCCGGACCGTGCCGCTCCTTCGACGCGTCCGCCCTGGAACGCGTCGCCGGCGAATGCCAGCGGTGCCCCGTCCACGACATCCATGAGCGGAGTGGCATCCGGGGAGGACGTCGGGGTTGCGTAGCGCCAGCGGTGCACGTGGACGACCGTGAGCTCGCATGCCAGCACGTCGCGCGCCGCGGCGATGGTGGCGTGTGCGACCTCGGCGTCATCCGCATCGGCGTAGGCCCGGGCGAATCGCGCGCCGGTATGGATCGTGATCGCCGGCCGCGACGAGGCGCCGGTGGCGTGGTTGTCGGTGATCCACTCGATGTCGCCGTCGAGGAGCCGAACCGCCCCGCGGTCGGGGAGGGTCGGGGCTGCGTCCGGGACGGCCAGCACGGTGATGGTCGGCGTGTAACCGATAGATGCCAGGCGGGTTTGAACGGCGGGTGAGAGCGGTGTTCCGCCCGTGGTCAGGATGTCTGTGGCCTGTGGGACCGGTGTGGCCAACAGGACCGCATCCGCATGGTGGAGATCCGTGCGGCGGTCCGGAGAGCTGGTGGCCGCGCGCCAGACCGGGCGGGCGGAGCTCCCAGGCGCACGTGGCGTGGTGCGAACCACGAAGCCTCCTGCGGCGGGTGCGATCGACCCCACGATGGTGCCGAGGTGCAGCTCCAGGCCGTCGGCGAGGTGCTCCGCCAGCCTGCGCATCGTGGGCGCCCCTCGGTAGCGAGGATGGCCATCCGGGCCGTGAGGGTGGGCAGCGGAGGGTTCGGTCCCACGGTCGGCCGGCGTCAGATCGGGGGTGCCGTGAAACCACGTGCGAGCGACGCCGGCGGCCAGCCAACGGTCGACGTGGGCGCGAAACAGCTCGGACCGGGCGGTGAAGAACTGCGCGCCGATGTCGAACGTGGCACCGTCGACGGTCTTGGACGCCAGGCGTCCGCCGGGGACGTAGCTCTTGTCGAAAAGCGTGACGGCGTGCCCGTTGTTCCGTAGGGCGTGCGCAGCGAGCAGCCCGGCGACGCCGGCGCCAACCACGATGACCTTGGCCACGATGCACCTCTGGCCGTGTTCGCGTCCCACCTGGTGCGCGGATCGGTGGCCCGCGGCGCCGGCCGTGATCGCCCGGCGCCGTCCGAGCGCGGGTTAGGTCTGTCCCGCGCCGTCGGTGTCGGCTGCGGCGTGACCGTTGCCGGTGTCCGCGCCAGCGTCCGGGGGGGATGCGCCGCCCCCATTGGCGCTCGCACGTCCGCGGATCAGCACTTCGGCGATATCCAGTACCTCGACGCTGTTTTCCTGGAGTTCGCCGGTCCCGACCTTCTCGGCGACGCCGTCGCTGAGCATGGTGACGCAGAAGGGGCAGCCGGTCGCCACGATGCTGGCGCCGGTGGCGACGGCTTCGTCGACACGGTTGTTGTTGACCCGCTCGCCGATGGTCTCCTCCATCCACATCCGGGCACCGCCGGCCCCGCAGCAGAAGCCCGTGGACCGGGAGCGTTCCATTTCCGTGGTCTGCAGGCCGGGGACGGCGTTGATGACGGCGCGAGGGTCGTCGTAGACCTCGTTGTGGCGGCCGAGATAGCACGGGTCGTGGTAGGTGATGGACTGATCGAGTTGGTTGGTCGCGACCAGCCGGCCTTCGGCGATCAGGCGCGTCAACAGCTCGCTGTGGTGCACCACCTCGAAGTGGCCGTCGAAGTCGGGGTATTCGTTCTTGAGGGTGTTGAAGCAGTGGGCGCAGCGGGTGATGATGGTGCGCTTGTCGGCGCCAATGGAGTTGAGCGTTTCGACGTTCTGCTCGGCCAGCATCTGGAACAGGTATTCGATGCCGAGGCGTCGCGGCGAGTCGCCGGTGCAGGATTCGTTGTTGCCGAGGATCGCGAACTTCACGTCCGCGTCGTGGAGCAGCTGGGCGATGGCGACGGTGGTCTTCTTCGACCGGTCGTCGACGGCGCCGGAGCAGCCGACCCACAGCAGGTGGTCGATGTCGTCGTCGAGTTCGGTGCCGGGGATGGCGCGCGGAATGTCGAAGTCGAGCTTCTCGGTCCACTCCTCGCGCTTCTGCTGTCCGACGCCCCAGGGGTCGCCGGAGTTTTCGATGTTGCGCAGCATCCCGCCCGCTTCCTGCGGGAAACTCGACTCCATCTGGGCCTTGTAGCGGCGCAGGTCCATGATGGTGTCGACGATCTGGATGTCGACGGGGCATTCCTCGACGCAGGCGCCGCAGGTCGTGCACGACCACAGCACGTCGTAGTCGATGACGGCGGCTTCACCGGGGGCGTCGCCGACCAGTGGGATGTTGATGACATCGCCGGCTTCGGCCTCGTCGATCTCGCCGAGGAGAAATGGGCCCTTTGCGTACATGTGGTCGCGCAGGTCCTGGATCAGCATCTTCGGGCTGAGCGGCTTGCCGGTGTTCCAGGCGGGGCACTGCGATTGGCAGCGGCCGCATTCGGTGCAGGTCTGGAAGTCGAGGAAGCGGTCGAACGTGAACTGCTCGACCTGACCGACGCCGAGGACCGTGTCCTCGTCCATGTTCTCCATGTCGATCTTCTCGGTGTACAGGCCACCGAGGGCCTTGTCCTTGTTCGGGTCGCGCGTCAGCTCCTGGAACGGGATCGTGACGATGTGGAGATGCTTGCTGTGCAGGGTGAAGACCAGGAAGCCACCGACGATGGCGAGGTGGGCGATCAGGTTGACCGCCGTCATCGTTTCGAGGAGGAAGGGATCCAGGCCCTCGAACACGCGGCCGAACGTGACGGAGACGAACGCGGCTTCCGTCGGGGCGTAGCCCTCCGCGGCGCGGATGCCGTGGGCGGTCCACAGGGTCCACACCACCAGGGTTTCGGCGATCAGCACCCACCAGCCCTGATTGAGGTTGGAGCCGGAGAAGCGTGACGCTCGGCCTTTGGACTTCGGGTCCTGGGACAGTCGGATGCCGGCGAAGATGAGGATGCCGGTCATCGACAGCAGCCCGAGCGAGTCCTGGAAGAAGCCCAGCACGTCGTAGGCGGTGACCCCGCCGATGGCGATGTCGTTGAGCAGCGGGAGCTGGAAGGACGGACCGACGTACAGCTCACCCACCGCCTCCAGCAGCGTGGTCTGTAGGACGAAGAAGGCCCACATCACCCAGAAGTGCGCAATGCCCGGCAGCGACCACCGCAACAGTTTCTTGTTGCCGAAGATGTTGACGAGCGCATGGCGCAGGTTGGCCTTGAACGCCGTGCGGATGTTGCGGTCGGGGTTGGGTGCTGCTGCCTGGGTCAACCGGACCAGGAAACTGGCGCGTCGAAACGCCCAGGCCCCGAAGAACAGGATGACGGCGGTTCCCACGACGATCCGGAAGATCGTGAGCAGTGTTTCCTCCACGTGATGCCTCCCCTGACCGCCGACCGCCATCTGTCGGCCCGTCCGAAGCGATCCGTCGGGAGTGAGTGTACGACCTGGGCCGGCAGCTCCCAACGCGGTGGCCCCTCGGTCGCATTGGGCGTGGGCAGGCGCGGGGGGCGGCGAGCCGTGCAGCGGGTGGTGAGGGGTGCACCGGGTGGTGAGGGGCGCACCGGGTGGTGAGGGGTGCACCGGGCGGTGAGGGGTGCACGACTGCACTCCTCAGCTCCCAAGTCCGTCACCCCCTGGGGTTGCCGGCAGGATCCGGTTCGGCGGGGGACGGTCCGCCAGGTGGTCGCATGTGCCGCGGGCGGCTGGAGGTGCACGGGGCGCCGACGGATGCCGTGGGTGGCTGGAGGTGCACTTGTGTACCGGTCACCCCCTACGGGGCGTTCGTCGATGTCATCAGCGATGGTGGGGGCGTTGGGCCGTCCCGTGGCAGCCGAGGGGCGGCCGCATGGGGAGCCCCGTCGGGTGGCCGCATCGGGTCTTGTCCACAGCCTGTCGGTTGGGGGTCGTGTCGGTGGGGAGTCGGCGCAATGATCGCCCGATGGATTCATGGCCCGCGTTTGTTCGCGCCGTGCTCGACCGGCACGGGGTCGCCGACGTGGATCTGGCGGCCACCTTTGGGATCTCGGCAAACCGCTTCTACCGCCGGACGACCGCCGATGGGTGGGATGCGCCAGCCCCACGGGTGCGGACCCATCCGGCGTCGACCCGATCGGTCCAGCGGCAGGTACTCATCGTCGCGTGCGCGACGACCCATCCCGCTGCGGCCAGCGATAGGACGGCCGCGTGGCTGCACGGACTGGAACGACAGCCGCCACCACGTCCGTCGGTGCTGATGAGCCATCGGACGAGCGCAACCGCCGCCTCGCCTGCGGCGGCCTTGGGCGTCCGACGGGCGCGGTGGCTCGATCGGTCCGACATCGTGGTGGTGGGCGGTGTCCCGACGTTGAGAGTGCCGGCCCTACTGGTTGCGAATGCCTCCGATCCGTCGTGCCGGATCCGGGCCTGGCTGATCGACGCCACCCATCGTGGTCTGACGACGCCGACCGTTGTCGCCGATCGGCTGGTGGCGGCCGGTTCCGTCCCTGGGTGCGGGCTCCTGCGTCGGCACTGTGATGAGTTGACGGGATTGACCGTCGAGTCGATCTTCCAGGACGCCGGGGCCGACGAACTCGAAAGGCTGGGGTACGAACCGGAGCGCTCCGCCCGGCGCATCCCCACGGCGGACGGTCACGGCCTTGTCATTGATGTGCCGTTGACGCACTGGCAGGTCGCCGTGGAGCCGGACGGCGACGCCTTCAACCGAACCCGTCAACAGCGCCGTCGTGATCGGCGCCGAGACGCGGCCTTCGCTGGCACCGACTGGGTGCGCGTGCCCATCGACTGGCGGGATTGGTTCTTGGAGCGGGACCATGTCCTGGCGGCGATCGAT
>JBDNIX010000216.1:0-8608 GCA_041688045.1 Nitriliruptoraceae bacterium | reverse complement strand
GATATCCCAACTCCAAACCTGGTTCGGTTTCCAGGCGACCAGCTCCGGTTTGACCTTCGCCGGATGCGTGGCCTGACGACGTCGTTCACCCGACTCGCCCTCCTCCTTCAGCAGACGGTGCATCGTGGACGCCGAGCACAGATAGGTGCCCTCATCGAGCAACGTGGCGTAGACCGCCACAGGGACCATGTCCACGAACCGTTCGGAGTGCAACACCGACAGCACAGCGTCACGTTCGACGGGCGACAACGCCCGCGGCTGGGCCTGGCCCTTACGTGAACGTGGCGGCGCAGGCGGGCCGTACCTCGGCGGCCTGGTCCTGGTGTGGTGGCTTGACCGGGGCCGGCCCACCGCCTTGCACGCGGCCACCACACCGATCTCGCCGGTCAGCTCGAGGATCGCGTCGTCGATCATGACGGCGGCCTGTTCTGCTCGTTCGGGCCCGCGCTCCCGGACAGTTCGTCCAAGAGCGCCGAGAGTTTTCCCTGCACCTCCACCACCCGCCGTGTGCGGCCGAGCTCCGCCTCGAGCTTGGCCTTGTCCGCCTCCAGGTCGGCGATCTGGCGGTCCTTCGGATCGGCCAGCGGACGGCCCTTCGTGGCGGACAGGCCAGCCAGAGCGCCGCGGTCACAGGCCCGGCGCCACTCGACGATCAGCGAGGAGTACAGGCTCTCACGTCGGAGCAGAGCGCCCTTCTCGCCCGTGGGGAGCTGGTCGTACTCGGCCAGCACCGCGAGCTTGTACTTCGCGGTGAACGTGCGCCGCTTCGCGCGAGGCGCGACCTCCGGTTCCGGGTCGTCGTTTCGTGTCATGCTGCCAGTGTGGCCGGTCGGCCGTGCAGCGATCGTGGATGTCATCGTGGTCAGGTTCCCTCTCGCCCTCATGCTCAGTCATTATCCGGGTACAACCCGTCCCTACCAAGCTTGACACAGAGGGCAGCGAGCACGTCACCAACACGCCCTACGGCTGGGCCGCAGCCTGCATGCAGGCGTTCGACCAGGCGTGCATCCGGCGCCGGTCTGCCACGTGGCAGAACACGGAGGGCCCACCTCAACACCTACCAGGCGACCTGGAGGCGTGCCCATTCCTCCGCGAGCAGCTGCAGCGAATCCTCGCCGATGCCGACAGCCAGGTGGATCGCGCGGGGCAGCAGAAGCCCCACATCCGAGGCATTCAGACAGTTCTGATATCCGGCTGTGCCATTACGCTGGCATCCCCCGAGTACTCGCAGGCGTGCGTCGGCTCCACGCGGCGCACCGGCCATCTCCCAGACCACCAGACGCTTCTGGGTGCCGAAGCCGAAGCTGGTGCCGTTGGGGTCGTTGCCGGTGGCCACGACCCGCTCGCCCTGTGGTGAGATGTCGGGGCTGGCCGGGAACACGCAGACGCCGAGCAACTCCTGGCAGGTGAGCAACCACGACTGCGTAGCAGCCTGTCCCAGCTGATAGGTCCGCAGTCCTGCCTGTGAATAGTGCGTCGCGTATGCCGAGAGTACGGCCGTGCTGTTGCTCGAGAACGAGGGCTGGTAGCCCTGGAGGTCAGTGGGCAACGAGGACGAGGACCCGTCCGCGTGCGCAAACCCTGCGAATGCGGCGACCCCGAACACGCTGCCACCACCGATCGGAGAAGAGGAACTCTGTGCCCAGGTGAACCCCACCGTCTGTCCGTCGGGTGACACCGAGAGGGCGTAGATCGTCCCGATTGTGATGGGTCGGAACGAACCGAGCACATTGCCGGACGTGTCGAAACGCACGATGTCGCCGCTACCGGCGATCCCACTACCGAGCGAGGCCACGGCGTACACGGTGCCGGAGTCGTCCATCGCCGGACTGGAGTACGGGTAGCTGACGCTTCCGTCGGTCGTCAGCGCACGCGCTGCGCCGGGGCTGTCGGCGGGCATGATCCAGACGTTGTGGTCCTTGATGAACACAATCGAGCCCGTTACGGCGGCGTGCGCCGCGGTGGGGCTGATGAGCAGGGCCAGGAGCAGGGCGAGCGTAAGGGTCGCCCCGATCCCTCGGCGGGCCGGTGCGGGTCTGGTTACCACGGGGGCTCCATTCCAGGTGACGTGGTGGCTTCGCGCGGGTAGCGCCGGCAGTTGCGTCGCAACCGGGGCAACCGACGGGACGTTGGCGATTCGACGGCGCAAGATCTGCTCCTTGTTCAAGGATGGGTGTCAGTACTCGGACGTCGGTCTTGAGCTCGTACGGACAGCGAGTCCGTCGATCTCGACCTGCATGCCGGCGATGGCCAGGCTGCTGACCTCGATGGTGGTCACCGGGGTCGTGGCGCCGTGCGCGGCGAGGTGTTCAGCCACCACGAAGGCCACGTCGAGCAGCGCAACGATGTCGGTGGTGTACACGCGGAGATGCGCGAGGTCAGTGAGTTGCAGGCCGGCCTGGAGCACCACCTCGGTGACGTTGTCCAGTGTGAGCGCGAGCTGCGCAGCCAGATCCCCCTCGTGGAGGAGCCGTCCCTGGGTATCCACAGGTCGCTGCCCCCCGATGGTCACGATCGCGTGCACCCCGGTGCGAAGCTGCCCTTGATCGCAAGCGATGCGTTGTGACCAGGGCAAAGGGTTGAGACTCGTGGTCGTCCCGATGGCGGGTGCCCCGTTGGGGATGGCGGCGTTCGGTGAGTTGGGATGCATCGGTGCATCGTCGGGGCCGCGGTGCTCGGCAACCATCCCAGCTTCTCAGGGAGTTTCACTCCACCGGTTCATGGACACGGCGGCCTCCCAGCAACGTGGGATGCGGACCGGCAACCGTTGCGATCCGATGGCGGGCCGAGGTCGAGCCGTGTTGGGTTGTCGCGTGAAGCGTCGGAGGGGTTCAGGCCGGGTCGGCCGGTGAGAACCATCCCGAAGGGTCGACATCCGCACCGAGGCGAGGCAGGTACTGATCGAAGAACACGCGGGCGATGAGCTCGCGACGGCTGCGCACGTTCGCCTTCTCGAAGATCGATTTGAGATGGTCCTGCACCGTATGGACCGAGATGTGCAACGTGCTCGCCAACTCTTTGCTGGCAACGCCCTGCAGCACCAACTGCGTCACGTCGCGCTCGCGAGGGGTCAGCTCGAAGGCTGCCACGACCAACGGAACGATCTCCGGTGGGCGGGCCTGCTCGATCGTGACCACGACATCGGTTCCGGTGCTCCCCGGACCCGAAAGCGGAGAACAGTGCAGCACGAGCCAGATGCCCGAGGGAACCCGGACACGGCTGCGAGGCAGGCGGTCGGACTCGCCTCGTGCGTAGCGGCGGGCGCCGTCAACCAGCGCGGCCAACGTGTGCACGGGCCCCTCACTGTTGTCACACCGAGCCAGCTCGGCCAACCAGTGCTCGGCAGCGCTGTTGACCTGGGAAACGGTGTCGTCGCTCTGGATGACGATGACCGCCGGCCCCACCGTGACGTCTGCCGACGCCACCGCGGCGCATCGGGCCAGCAGGCCGGTGCGCATCCCCGCCGCCAGCATCCTCGACAGCGACGACATGAACGCGATCTCGGTGTCGTCGAAGGGACACCTGGCGTCGGCGCGCATCATCGCGAACGCGCCCCAAACGCGGCCCTCGATACGGGCGACGGCTCGTAGCTCGCCGGTGAAGTCGAAGTGATGGCCCATGAAGTCCCGCATCCGCACCGAGCTGATCGGGTCTCCGCCAGTTACGCGGTGCATCCCGATAGCGGTCTCACCCTGCCCGACCAGCTCACGGAAACTCGTCGTGTCCGCACCACCGAACTCGACCTCGCACCAATGCAGGTCATGGGAACCGCCCTGCGAGATCCCGCCGAACTTGAACGTGGCGGTGGCCATCGATGTCGCGGGGTCCTGCAACGACACGCACATCGCTGCGTAGGGCACGGCACGGCGCAGCGAGGTGTCGACCTCATCGAGGAACGTTGTCACGTCGAGGCCGGCCCGCGCCAGAACCTCGACATCAGAACACCCGCTCGATCATCAATGCCGTGGTCATCCCATGATTGTGCCCGAGGGGGTGTCCGACCACCACCCCAGATTTCTGGGGTCGGACAGACAGCCAGCCCCGCAGGTGGAGCCACTCCCGAAGTCCGCTGGTGAAGGCCCCCAGCCCCGTGGGCAATCAGCTCACAAGCCCCATGACTCCGAGGAACGCCACCGGCGTGCCGTGCCACGCGCAACGGCCGTTTGCCGACGGTTGCACGCGCGTGCGCTCATGTGCTCGCGCAGCTGACCGACGGCAGCGCCCGAAGGAGTGCGCCTCATCTACGACGATCCTCGGTCGCGTGCCGCGTGATGCTGTTGCGCTCGTGGAGGTAGGGGCGCACCGATGCGTCTGGCGAGATCGTGGAAGCCCGGGTGGCCGGGCAGCCCCTCGAGGCTGTCATGAACGAGCTTTCGTGAGGTCTCGTCGTCACCGCGTCGGTGTGCGAGCTGGGCCTGCAGGAAGGTCCGCTCGGGCCCGGCCAGGGCGGGGTGACCGACGAGCCGGTCGAGCAGATCCTCGTCGTCGGAACCGACCAGCCGCTCCACCATCAGGGTGTGCCAGTCCGCGAGGGCCCGCGCCCGGGCCGCTCGATCGCGTTCCGTTGATCGAGACCGGTGTCGGGACGTGCCGGGCGTCCGGTCGGCTGCCTCGTCGAGGACCTCGAGGTAGCGAGCCGCGAAGGCTCGCCAGTGGTCGGGGGCCTGCAGCATCCCCTCGAGCACCCTGGCCAGCGAGGTCTCCTTCTCTGCGACGCTGCCCCAGCCGTAGCGGGTCCACCCGTGGCCGGTCTCCCAGCGCAGCAGCTGCGAAGCGGCCCGTTCAACGAACGTCGCGAACCCGTGCCGGTCGCGGACTGCGTGCCACAGACCGGCGGCCGCGTCCGAGACCACGAACCCGGCGGCCTGCATCGGATCGTCCGATCGGAAGTACTCGAGACCCTGGCTCTCGCAGGCAAGGTCGACCAGGAGCTCCACCGCGGCGGCGGTGTCGACGTCGTCACCTGCCAGGGCCGTCTGGGCGTCGGCCGCGAGCTGACGGAACGTGAACCGCCAGCGGGTCCGCTCCTTGGGTGACACCCGCCGGTCACCGGCCAGGTACGCACCGGAGCGGGCGAGCGCGACGAACGCGCGGACCTCTTCGTGCACCTCCGCGGCTGCGGGTGGCTCGACCTTCCGAGATCGCTGACGGGCATGCCCGTCAGGGTCGAGCTGGGCCTCGATACGTTCGCGCATCGGCGCGGACCCGCGCCAGTACAGGGTCCACAGGATCTTGCCGAGCTGGTCGGCGTCGTAGCCCGCGATCTTGGCGTGGAACTCGTCGCGGTTCATCCGGTGGAGAGGCATGCGGCGCACGCTACCCCGCTCCATGCACGGCGCTGGCGTCTGCCACCCAGCGAGCTCTGCCGTCAGGCCCTGGCGGCGACTCGCGGATTGACCGAGTCCACCCCGACGTGCCGAACGGATCCGCACCATGCGGTGACGCACCGCTCGATGCTGATCTGCTGTGCCTCGCCGTAGCCGGCATGTCGCAGGAGGGAGAGTTGCGTCCATGCCACGACGACGACCGGCCCCGCGCACGTCGTGCACGCCGGATCACGGATCGCTGGAAGCATGTTCATCGAGGCACCCTCGTCGAGTATGTCCAACTGTCGCAGTTCCGGCGACCGGAAACAACGACCTCAGGGACTGCCCAGTGGGATGACCTCCTGACGGCACCGGACGTGCCGGCACCCGGAGCATCCCCGTTCATTCACAGCCACCCTCGTCGACACGCACGCCGAGGCTTACACTGTGGCCATGACCGATCATCAGGCTGGCCTCATCGTCACGGACCCCGACGTGGTCCATGGTCAAGCTCGTGTTCGCGGCACCCGCATCCCTGTCAGCGTCGTCCTCGACTGTCTGGCTGCAGGCCTGGGCGAGGACGAGATCCTCCGGCAGTATCCGACCTTGACGGTCGAGGGTGTCCGCGCCGCCGCTGCATTCGGCGCGGCCATGACGTGCACACCGTGGTCGAGGAGCACCTGGGTGGTCGCAGCGACCCGGTGGTCGTCGCGGCAGCCACGGATGAGGACAGGGTGCTGCTCACCCTCGACCGTGGGATCGGCGACCTGCGGCGTTACCCACCAGGTACCACGCCGGGATCATCGTTCTTCGGCCGATTGCACAGGACCCGGGCAGCATCCTCACCCTGACCGAGCGTCTGATGAGAACCCATCCGCTTGACGATCTCCGCGGCTGCGTCGTCGTTGTCGGGGCGCAGCGGATCAGGATCCGGCGATCCGAGACGCCCGATCACTCATGATCCCTGAGGATGCGCTCGATCGGATCCGGCGATGGGCGGACCGCAGAGCGCCGGAACATGTGCGGGACCAGGTCCGCCTCGAGGTCGAGGTCACCGATCGCACCGTCACGATCCTCTAGTGCCGTGCTCCATGGCAGCCGTCGCACGGACCTGAATGGGCCCGGTTTCCGATCGCGCGGCTGCGCTATACGAAGTCCCGCAACCGATGGTCGCTGTACTGGCGAGACCGGAACTCCAGGTTCCACAAGGACGACCTCGCTGTTCCCAGCCTCCAAGCAGCGCACACAATCACGGTGATGGCGCCATCGCGGCAGCCATACCAGGCCTGCGGCATCACAGGGCGCCGGAGGCGCCGGCGAGGTACCGGTGGGCCGCCTGGGCCTGTGGTCGCAGGTTGGGGTCGAGGACATGCCAGTGGGGTTCGGGCACGTTGCTCAGCTCCTTGCGGCCACTGTTGGTGGTGTCGGCGGCAAGCGCGCGGAGGTCGAAGGCGCAGGCGTCGAGGACCGCCATGTCCTCCGAGTGGCGCTCAGGCCGGTGCGACGGGTCAGACGTGGAGGCGCGGTCGGCGGCGGCGGCCCGAGACTGGATGACGAGCGCGCCCAGCAGGTCATGAGCCGGAGTCGAGCGATTTCGGCCGGTTTCGCGGTGTGTCGCCCGATCCCTGAAACCGCATCTGACCAGGAGTTATGCGGAATCCGTATCTCGGGCGTCCCAGCCCGTTTCTGTCGCTCTCAGAAATTATGGCACCCATGCGGCACCCAGAGATCGGGTTTCGGCACCGCCGTAGCGGGGTCCCGACGACGGTAGTGGGCCGCCTACGGGCGCCTGCTTGTCAGCGCCATCGAGCTTCGGGCGACGGGCGTGCAGACCCGTCGGCACAACGGCGGGCCTGCGGATACCTCAGCCATGCCAGATACTTCACAAAGTCTGGGCAGACCCAATTGCGTACGCAGATTCTCCTGGAGCGAGCGTCCAGACATGCGGGCGCGAGCCGCCCGCTCGTCGCGGACATCGTCAGGCACGTTGCGGATGGTGATCGACGTCAGCGCAGCCCTCGCCGGTCGCCTGCTTGCCGAGGCGCTTCAGGTCGCCCGAGCGAGATGCTACGCTTGTAGCATGGATGCGACAGTTGCTTCACGCGAATTACGGAACTCCACCCGCGAGTTGCTCGCGCGCGTCCAGGCGGGCGAGGAGATCACCATCACCGTGCACGGCCGACCGGCGGCCGTGCTGGCACCCCTACGGGCCCGCCCCCGATGGGTCGCGCGTGAGGAGTTCGTCACGCGCTTCGCGTCCCGGGCTGCCGATGCCCGACTGCGTGAGGATCTCGATGCCTTGGCGCCCGATACGACCGACGAGTTGCCGTGGTGACCCGCGGCGTCGCGGACACCAGCGTGTTCATCGCACGAGAGGTCAACCGTCCCCTCGATGTGGCGGCGCTGCCGGGCGAACTGGCCGTGTCCGTGATCACCGTTGGCGAGCTCCGGGCCGGTGTCCTGGTGGCCGACGATGTCGAGACGCGCGACCGGCGGCTCTCCACCCTCGCCGCCGCGCTGTCGCTCGAGCCCCTGCCGATCAACGGCGAGGTCGCCGACGCCTGGGCGCGGCTGCGGGTGAGCCTGCGAGAGGCGGGACGACGGATGCCGGTGAACGACTCGTGGATCGCCGCCACGGCGCTCGCGCACGACGTCCCGCTGGTGACCCAGGACCGCGACCATGTCGCGGTCGCAGGCCTGCGCATCATCGCGGTCTGAAGACGCGGACCGCGGTGTCGGGTCGGACCTCAGCGGCCGCGCTCGGGGCACCCGTCCTTCACCCCCGCTCTCCGGACAGCAGACGTTCGCGAGCGCCGGCGGTGGTGATGGTCCCGTAGGCCGCGGACAGGCCCTCGGTCACCGGCTGCCCTCCCACCTCGCGTTCCAGTGGGTCGAGCCCGCGGACGGTGGCGTCAGCGGAACGGGGGATGCTCGGTGTGAGGCGCAGTCCTTCGAGCGCCGACCCGAGGTCCCAGAACCCATCGACGCGCCCGACGAGCGGGGGATCCTCGGAACGCTCGATCGCCGCCCAGGGATCCCTGGTCGTCGTTGGGGAGGCCGCAGGCGTGTCGCTGCCACGCAACGCCCGCAGGTTGGCGAGCAGCACGTCCCGGGGCCGGCCGCGCCACGTCAAGATCAGGAACGGGTCGTCGTCGAACGCTTCGGCGAGCAGGTAGTAGACCGCTGCCACGTGCTTACAGGGTCGGGACCAGTCCGGACACGAGCAGTCGGTGTCGAGTTCGTCGTGGCTGACGGGGAACAGCCCCATCGAGCAGTCGGCGAAGGCCTCCTCGATGTCCTCG